>JAGWBW010000019.1:0-46017 GCA_021295695.1 Candidatus Latescibacterota bacterium | reverse complement strand
GCACCTCGGTTTTGTCTTTTTTAGAAGATATTTGGATGGTGCTACAGGCGGAAGTACCAGGGTTTGTGTCGTTCTTTCCAGTCTTCAATTTTCTGGAACGCGACCGAAACAGCACCCTGAACCTCAGCGAGTTTGTTTTCTGCATCCTGAGCTTGGGCGAGAGCATCTCTGTATTGTCCATTGTCAAGGCTGCTGCGTGCATCGCTTATGCTGGTCTCGGCCTGATTCAGGTCGGCATTGAGTTGATCGATATCATCGTCCGCGCCCTTTCCCTGAGGTGCCTCGCTCAAATTGACTCTGGTTTCTGAAATGCCGGGCATTACGCGTTCGATAATTGCCTGAGTATCGGCTTCCAGCTGCCTATTGGTATCAGCTTCTGATTTTGCGCTATTGGCTAACTCCTGAGCTTCTACATAGAGAGGCTCGGCTTCATCAAATTTATTAAAGAAGAAGAACTTTTTTTCTTCAAATTTCTTGGCAGCACTGTCTATGGCAGCAGTTGCTAAACTATATGCGGCGGGCGCATAAGCCTCGGCCTGGGCCGCCTGAGCTGCAGCATAAGCTGCCTCAGTATCTGCTTTCAATTTTACCAATTGTTCGGAAGGCCCACAACCCGTTATGGCAAATGCCATAATCAGAACAGTGCAAAGGCTTAAAATGGGTCGCATTTTTAAACTCCTTAGTTTATCGTCTATGAGGGCTTTACGCATTGTTTTCTTTGCGGAAGATAAAACACAAATTTCAGCTTGTCAACACCAATTTTGGGATATGAGAAATGGCATTGAGCTGTTGTTGAAAATGTATTTTATTTATCGCCGTTCGCTTTTTTTATAAAAGAGTTTGTTCAGTGGGCTTTTGGGAGCCGTAAGATATTTGGCTTCGTCGGGCGTCAGAGCTTTGTCAAAGACGGCGATTTCGTCAATTTGTCCGGGGTATTTGTAATGATTAAATCGCATCACGAGGGTTTCTATATCCCAGGTCATATTCTGCTGAAGTGGACCTTTGCGCCCTGCTTCTTTGCCATCTATATACAGCGCCCATTCTGCATCGGCCTTGCCGCTGTTAAAGTTGGACCATGTAATTGCGACGTGATGCCAGTCACTTGCACGCCAATTGACTGGTACAGAAATCACACGGGCATCGACCACATCGTCGGTAACTGGCTGTTCTTTGTTGGGATAACATCCAAACCTGAGCGTACCATCGGCTTTTTTGAAATCGACGAATGCAACGGCATCGTCCCAGGGATATTTTTCGCCGTCTTTTTTTCCAACATGAAAAGGTTCTGGGTAGCTTTCCTCAAAGCTGGCGATGTCGGTTTGAAGCCAGAATGCAATGCTGCCAGACCACGCGCTGTTTGCACTGTAGGCGAGGTTATTTTTACCGCTGTAATTGAGTGCGCCTGCATTTGGATTAAAAGCCAAATATCCGTCGGGATTGCCGCCCTGCTTAATGTGGTTGGTGTTGGCAGTGTCAAAGGTGGCCAACGGATCGCCAAGACTGTCGAGGGCATCCACGCCTTTTTCAAAGTTCGCAAAAAAAAGTATGTGCGCTCGCAAGCTCTCTTCAATAGCCTTTTCAGGACCACCACAAGCTGTTGTGATCGCCAAAAATATGACGGTTAGAGTGCCGCGAGATAGATGGGGAAGATGGAATGCCATGTGTAAGGTCTCCTGAAAAAGAAGTTCAGCGCATTGCGAAGTTGAGTACTTAAGTTGATATACTCCCAAAACGCGGGTATGTCAATACGAAAATAATGAGGTCACCAAAGATAGCTTAAATACTCGAAAAATCAATAGTGTGTGTCTCGGAAATTGTCTTGACATCTCGAAAGTTATTTATTAGCATAAAAACTCGATTTTCCCAATACGTTTGGCATTTTAACAGGAGCCTCCTCGATGCGTAAAATCGGCACAGGTATTCTCTGGATTATCACAATTTTGATGTTGTCTTCGGTGACCATTTTTAATCCGGGACAGGTGACGGATTTTTTTGTAACGCTTTTTAATATTAAACCGAGTATTCCCGAACTCAAACCCATTGAAATTTCAGAACGCGATCGGGAAATTCGGTCCATTGCCGAGTCCATTAGACAAGAAGATGTGCACCAAATCATTGCCGACCTGTCGGGGATGGGGTCTCGGGTGCCCGGCTATGTGGGGCATCTGCGGGCTTTTGAATATGTCAAACAGCATTTTGAGCAAATTGGTCTCGAAGACATTGAGGTCGAAGAGCACACGGTAACGGTTCCCATTGACAAAGGTGCTTCACTTACTTTGATGGATACCGGCGAAGAAATTGCGATCTACGGTTTTTGGCCCAACCATGTACAAACGCCCTCTGTGCCCAGCGCTGGGATTTCGGGGGCGCTTATTTATGGGGGCAAGGGTTCTTTTTCAGAACTCAATGGCAAAAAGGTCGAAGGCAGCGTTGTCATAATGGATTTCGATTGTGACCAGAGCTATTTAAGCCCGCGTATGTTGGGGGCACAGGCCATTTTATTTTATGACAATGGGCGGGTCACACAGGGCCAGGCGCTGGATAAGTTTTTACCCGTGCCCGTTGATGTGCCCCGGTTCTGGGTCAAAAAAGACGATGCTTTGCGCTTGCTCGAATTAGCCCAAACGCAATCGCCCGAAGTGCGTTTAATGTCAAAGATGGATTGGGAAGAGGTGCCGACCTGGAATATTTTTGCAACCCTTCCCGGGTCCGAAGACTATATTACAGAGCGCGAAGAGCGCAAGTGGAAAGACCAGCAAATTGTGCTGAGTGCTTTTTACGATGCCATTTCCGTTGTACCCGCTCTCGCGCCAGGTGCTGAAAATGCGTCGGGGATGGCTGCACTTTTGCATACTGCCCGCGTTTTGAAACAGCATCCGCCAAAATATTCGGTGACCTTTTTGGCAACAGGCTCTCATTTTCAGGGCCTGGCGGGTATCAATGATTTTGTGTATCGGCATTCGCGCGAAAGCGATCATTTCCGCGATAAGATTCCCGATAGTGTATCGGTTGCCGGTGCGTATCTCGATGGCGAACTTATTCCGCGCGAAAGCGAAGATTTTGAAGAACTTATTCCCGATAGCTATAAAATTGATTTCCGGTTATTCATCGGCTTAGACCTGTCGAGTGAATCCGATGAGTTGGCGAGCTTTTCACACGGCACCTTTAACAACCCAAATTGGCAGACCGACAATTATTTGAATAATCTGTTGGCACCTTATGCGGACAAATTTGATAAATATATGGCCAAAGTATTTCCGGGCGAAGAAGTGCGCCATGTCGATGCAATTGCACCGCCAAAACGCACATGGAAAAATTTTATGCCCATTCGTCTGGGGTTTGACAGCGAGGCCGTTACTTTTGTTGGGAAAGAAGGTATTACACTGGCGACGCCATCAACAGTGCGGCGTTTTGTCGATACGCCCATTGATCGCGTTGAGAATGTCAATATGGACAATTTGACGCGCCAGGTCCAAACGGCGATAGCTGCCATGATGAAAGCGGGTGAAGACCCCGAATTTTTCAGGGTATCCAAACTCAAATTGCAAGATCGAGGGCACAGTTTGAGAGGACAGGTATTGTGGTTTGATCGCAATGTCGATTTCGCGTTGCCTCGCGTGCCCGTGCCCGGTGGGGTTGCGACGTATCGGCAGCCGGGCAATGTTCACAGTTGCGCGGGTGTGAGGACGCTGATTATTGACAAGACGACAGAAGGTCCCATTTACGATATCGATAAATTGGCAGACGATCAGATAGAAGATGTAGATCTAAATTTGTTTGGCGATAAAAATAAGGTAAAGGAAACCGGATGGTTTTTCTTCAATATCATGCGAAATCGATTTACCAATCGCATTTTGGCTTATGATATTGACGAAGAGGGAAATATTACGTCGGCACCCGACATGGGAACTGAGGGCGACAAAAAATTCCCACTGACACAGCGATATGGCTGGTGGGAAAATGAAATGCTGACGGTTCTGTTCAGGTGCCGCTCCATCAGTGTTTTCGAAATTATCGATTCGAGCTATTTGTCGGCACTCGATTTTATGACGGTGCTCAATGACAACGATACGCAACCTATAGAATTTGGCTATACGTATTTACCTGGGCAAAGCACCAAAGAAGGCGATGTGACACGCGCTGCTGTGACGTTTGCGCGCGTGGATGAACACACAGGAGAAGCCGAGCGGCTGAAAGTTTTGATGAGCACGGGATTATTTGGTGTTAAGTATTTGTTGATCAATGCGCCCCAGAAGTTTTTGGATAATCCGGTTGATAAACGCGAGGTAAATCCCGATCTTCTGGAAGAGGCGCGAGGTGTAGGATATGAACCCGGCGTCATTTTCACGCCCTCGTATCAGGCCGCCAAAGATATGTGGGTGATTGACGATGTGCGGATGAAACAGTTAGCGCAATTTGGTATTGAAAACAATCGTCTGACTCTGTTGCACAACAGCGCGCGCGAGGCACTGATCGAAGCGCGTCAGCACCTTGAAAATTTTGATTACGAAGGGTTTATGGCTGCATCTCGGCGGGCGTGGGGGCTGGAGGCACGGGGGTATCCCGAAGTGATGGCTACTGCCAATGATACTGTGCGGGGGATTATTTTTTACTTTATTTTGTTGTTGCCGTTTTCATTTTTCTGCGAGCGGTTGTTGATTGGCGCGTCGAGTATTACCGCGCGCTTGGGCTGGTTTGCCGCGTTTTTTGTATTTTTCTTTATCGTTCTGCGCGTTGTCCATCCGGCTTTTCAGTTGAGCAATTCTCCCTATATTATTTTTCTCGCATTTGTGATTATGGCTCTCGGCGGTGTGGCAATGGTCATTGTGGTATCTAAGTTTGGCGATGAAGTCCGCAAAATGAAACAGGCTTCTGCCGGGACTTATGAAGCCGATGTCGGGCGCATTAGCGCGACATCGGCCGCGGTTGTGCTGGGTATTTCAAATCTGCGAAAGCGTCCCATGCGCACGGGGTTGACGGCGATTACCTTGACCTTATTGACGTTTACGACCCTGTCTTTTACCTCGGTGCAGACTTCGTTGAAGTTTTACAAATTGCCCCGCGACAATGAGCCATCTTATCAGGGGGCACTCGTGCGCGACCGATCCTGGCGGGGGATGCAGGAATCTGTCCTCAATTATCTTCATAGTGCTTTTAAAGGCCGCGCCGATATTGTGCCGCGATCGTGGTATTTGTCACAGGTTCGGGGCGAGCGCGCTTATGTGAATTTTTCTCGCGTGACAGAGGCCACCGCTGATATGGGTCCCAAGGAGATTTACGTCGATTTTGATGTGGGCATTACCACGGGGAAAGACAGTTTTGTCAATGCGTTGCTGGGGCTTACGCCAGACGAACCCAAAATTACCGGGGTTGATCGCTATTTGATGAGCGGGCGATGGTTTGAACCCGGGGAAGAGTTTGTTTGCCTGTTGCCAAATGATCTGGCCGAGCTTGTCGGTATTTTTCCCGAAGATGCAGGAACGGCTAAAATTGAAATGCAGGGACAGGTTTTTACAGTAATTGGCATTCTCGATTCTGAAATGTTTAACAAGTTCAAAGATCTGGATGATGAAAAACTGACCCCTGTTGATACGGTAAAAGAAAAAGACGATTTGGCAGATGCACAGGATCAGGACCCGCGGGTCGTCGCGGCTGCGCCTATTGAGACCTTTACCCATTTGGAATCGACCAATGTACTTGTCGTGCCCTATGAGTATATTCGGGATATCGGAGGTGTGTTGGCTTCGGTGGCGATTGCGAATTTTAAGGATGAGAGCGGGCAGCCCAAGTTGAATTTTGTCCCCGATATCGAAGAGTTTATGGCGCGCGTGTCTTTGACGATGTTTGTGGGTAAGGATGATGGCGTAACCGTTTATAGTTCGATTGGTTCAACGGCGCTTTCTGGATTGGGCAATTTGTTTATTCCGATCTTGATTGCGGCACTCATTGTGCTCAATACTATGATGGGTGCTGTGTATGAGCGGTTCCGGGAGATCAGTATTTATTCTTCAGTGGGATTGGCTCCCAATCATATTGCTGCACTTTTCCTCGCGGAGGCCGGCGTATTTGCCACACTCGGTGCGGTTATGGGATATTTGATTGGACAAGTGCTCGTGCTCGTACTTTACAATGAGGGATTGTTGGGTGGCCTGGAATTAAATTATTCGTCCCTGTCTGCAATTTCCGCCACGTTGATTGTGATGGCAACCGTATTTCTCTCCGCGCTTTATCCAGCGAAGAAAGCTGCGGATATGGCTGTGCCGGATGTGACCCGCAAATGGGAATTTCCCGATCCAGATGGTGACAGGTGGATATTTGATTTTCCCTTTACCGTAGGCGGTGCCGAGGTATTGGGCATGTACTCCTATTTGACCCGGGTTTTTGAATCTTATGGCGAGGGGTCGGTGGGTGATTTTGTTGCAGATCATGTGAAGTTCTGGTCTGAGGATCACGAGGGAGAACCGCAATACAATATTGACCTGACGGCATGGTTGGCACCTTATGATCTGGGAATCAGCCAGGAAGTGCAGTTAAAAGCCATTCCAACGGGTGAGCACAATATTTATAAAATTGAAGTGGTGATCAATCGCCTGAGTGGCGATGTGGCGTCCTGGAAACGGATCAATCGCGGGTTTTTGAATGTGTTGCGAAAGCGATTCCTGGTCTGGCGTACTATCCCGGGCGACATGAAGTTCAATTATGCAGAAGACGGACGCCGGGTTTTGTCTGGCGAAGTCGCGGCAATAGCATAACGCGCAGATTTTGTGAATTTCCTTCTGGGAGGCAATTTTGGCAACTGACGAACCAAGAGATACAGAAGAAACAAAAGAGGATCTGACAGAATACGAACAGATTATGCCAGAGGACGCGCCTTTTGAGGATGGCTTTGGCTGGAAGACGATATGGGCGACGGCGTTCGTTGGGATTGTTATGTTACCGGGAGCGATTTATTTGGGCCTGGTGACCGGGCAGAGCATGGCCGGTGCGTCTGAGTGGGTGACGATTATTCTCTTTTTAGAGATAGCCAAGCGCTCTTTTGTTCGGCTCAGGACACAGGAAATTTTGATCATCTATTGGGTCGCTGCAGGGCTGTTGGGGATTGGGGTAAAACTCGGATCTGGTGCACATCTATACGGCGGGCCTTTTGGAGGGCTGATCTGGGATCAGTATTTGATTCAGTCACCCGCGGCAAAAGGTCTGGATAGTTATATCCCAAATTGGGTGACGCCGCCTCTGGATTCGCCAGTTTATGCCGAGCGCACGTTTGTGCATCCCGACTGGATTTTGCCGGTGTTGATTCTGTTTCTGGTCATGATTATCAATCAGGCTGCGCGGCTGTCCTTTGGGTATGTGATGTTCCGCATTACCAGCGATATCGAGCAATTGCCTTTTCCGCTGGAGCCTGTTCAAGCACGGGGTGTCACCGCACTGGCTGAAACATCGGCCAAAACCGAGGGTTGGCGGTGGCGCGTATTTAGCACGGGAACGTGTATTGGTCTGGTGTGGGGATTGCTCTATGTGGTTGTGCCCACGTTGTCGGGCATTTTTCTGACTGAGACCGTTCAGGTTCTGCCCATTCCATTTATCGATTTTACAGCCGAGGTAAAGACCATATTGCCCGCTGCCGTGTTTGGCATAGGAACGGATTTGGGGCATTTATTGTATGGTTTTGTCCTGCCGTTTTACGTGGTGGTGGGATCGTTTATCGGTGCTGTGCTTGCCAATCTGGTAATTAATCCAGTCCTTTATCACCATGAAATTTTGACCCGATGGGCACCGGGTATGACGGCGATTCCCGCAAGTATTTCCAATCGTTTCGATTTCTGGCTGAGCTTTGGGATTGGTACTTCAATCGTGATCGCACTCACCGGTTTTTATATGATAGGCAAAACTCTGCTGGAACAGCGCAAGCTCAAACAGGAGACAGGACATCATTCGATAAACATTAGTATGGAGGATTTGCCCGAGGGCCGGGGTGATATGCCGATGAAGTGGCCCCTTGTTTTGTGGGTTATGGCTTCTTTTGCCGCCATTGGACTGTGCCAGTGGCTCGTGCCAGAGTTTCACTGGGGATGGCTGGTTTTCTTCGCATTTATTTATACGCCTGTTTCGTCTTATATCGGTGCACGGATGATCGGTCTTACGGGCAGTCCTTATGGGGCGAGCATTCCCTTTATTCGGGAAGCGGCCATTTTGCTGTCTGGTTATAAAGGTGTGGCGGTGTGGTTTGCCCCCATTCCTCTGCACGACCACGGGCTGGCTGTGCGGCAGTTTAAGCAACTGGAATTGACCAAGACAAAGATCGGTAGTTATCTCAAAATGGTCGTGGTTACGATGTTTGTGATTTTCATTTGCAGCTTTATATTCTATGAGTTTATCTGGCGGTTGGGACCCATTCCATCTTCCACATATCCTTATGTCCAGCTATTTTGGCCCTATGAAGCCACGATGCAAACCGTATGGCTTAAATCGACTATGCCGCCCGGAGAAGTACAGGGTGCCGTAGGTATGGATCTTTTAAGAGAAATTATCATCCCCAAATACATTCTCACAGGACTGGTTTCTGGTGGACTTCTCTATCTGGTACTGGTCGCAGCCAAGGTCCCCGTGCTGGCATTTTTCGGTTTTGTGAATGGTCTGGCGCAATGGCCGCACTTTGTCATTTTGAATTTTGCCGGGGCGATGCTGGGGCGATATCATTTTCAAAAGCGGTTTGGCGAGTCCAAATGGAAGGCTTACGCGCCTATTTTAGTAGCGGGTTATTCCTGCGGCATGGGGCTTATTGGCATGACTTCAATTGCTGTGGCGTTGATATCCAAAGCCGTGTCTCAAGTGGTGTTCTAAAATAAAATGATGGATGGAACTTTTATCCGGGCATGTATCGTCTAATTTGTTGCGATATATGCCCGGATTTTTATAGGCATTTTTTAACCCTTTCAAAGGAGCAGGTTATGCAGAGGTTTCGACTCTTCGGTTTTTTGGCAGTGGCAATGCTTATGGCCGCGTCCTGCGATGTGTGGGCACAGCCCCAAAGAGGTGGTCAAGGTCAAGGGCAGCGTGGGCAAGGGCAGCGCGGGGGCGTTCAGGTGCAGCGTTTTTTGCCGGTTGAACAAGTGCTGTCTTATCTGTCGTTTAACGAGAATGTGGCTCTGAGCGATGAGCAACTCGTCAAGGTGCGTGCGTCACTTAAAGGGGTTTATACAAAACGCCAGGAATTGCAAAGAAGCCTGCGCGGTAGCAACGACCAGCAGGCGGCGATGCAGCAAGTGCGCGCACTGCGAATGGAAATGACACAAGGTCTGACTGCTATTCTCAATGAGGATCAGACAAAGGTATTTCAAGCAGAGATGCAGCGGATGAGCCAGCGCGGGCAGCGCGGGCAACGCGGCGGGCAAGGTGGTCGCGGCGGTGGTCGTGGCGGTGGTGGCGGTGGCGGCGGTGGTGGAGAGTAAAGCAGAGGCCCCTCTGCTTGTTCAGTGTTGGAGATATCAAAACGCGGGTTTCTTTGAAGAAGCCCGCGTTTGTTTTTTGGGCGCGCTTGTTTATCGTAAAAAAATGGGTTACATTATCTCACATTGCAATGGGAGGGTTCTGTGATACCTGAGTCTATCAAACATCTCAAGCGGCCTTTTTCATTTGCGGTTGTGAGTGATACGCATTTTGTAACGCGGGATTTTATTGGGCAGGCGTTTGATGCGACAAGACCGCTCAGTACTGAGGGGTATATAGAAAATGTGACCTATTCGCTTGCGCCTATGATGGATGCATTGCGCCGTCTCAAACCGGATTTTATAGTTTTGACCGGCGATGTGGCCGAATCCCCGCTGGATCCAGAACGCCACTGCGAGAATCTCAAGGCTGCACTGGATTTTTTTGCCACCTGCGATATTCCCATAGTCGTCGCTCGCGGCAATCACGATGGTACTTCGACTTTTGATGAGATTGTGGGGCCGCGTATTGCACAGTTTTTAGGCGAGGTGCCCAAAGCGCATTATTTTTCCTTTGAGGTAGATGGTTGCCAATTTATTGTTCTGGATACGCCGTATTGGAATACTGAGCAATGTCAGTGGCTCGATGCCGTATTGGAAAAAAATGCTTATACACCATTGTTTTTGCTGGGGCATCATCCCATATGGCCGGTAGCACGAGCTTTTTTTTATAATCGCGATTTTCAGACGGACATGGTCAATCTTTTGTCTCGACACGCGATTGATGCCTATTTTTGTGGGCATTCACACAATCAAAGTATTGTTTTGCACCGCACGCCTCATTTGCCGGTGTTGCAGTGTATGGGTGCTCTGGTTGGGTTGTCTGACGCGCCGCCGCTTCCGCTCAACCGAGTTCATGCCCTTTTGCCCACGTCCGATGATCTCATGGCTGTTTGGCCCGGATATATTGAAAATACGGCTCCGGGGTGGTTTATGGGATATGTTGCACAGGGCCAGGCGCGTGTGGAATGGCATCATATTAACCGCGGGGCCGAAGCCCTGGTGCGCTGGCTTCGCCCTGGGGACATTCAGACTTTTTGGACAATGGATCCCGCGCCACCAGCTCAACTCATTGAAGCAAATTTGGGGCGTATTCGCCAGGGGATGCTCCGTTTTTGCGCCTGGGATAGTATGGGCGATGCGCGCGTATTTCTCAATGGGAATGAGATTGGCCTTCTGCCGCGTGCAGATAATTTTACGCCCAGTCGCCTGTCTTTACCACCCAACGCGCTCGCTTGTTTGCAGATGGAAAATAAGGTGCGTATTGAACCGGCTGAGGGCAGTGAGATAACGCTTGGCAATCTGGTTCTCGAAGTGGTATTGCCCGGTGGTCGTTATGTGCGGTCGCTGGTTTTTGAAGATATTTATACGTGGTCTAACCGGTGGGATGAGTATGAATATGAGACATTGCAAAAGATACAACCGGGACGATCGTTGAGGACAGTGTTGGCTTTCAGGTGAGGTTGTGATGACCGACAAAAGAGATACTAATAGATTAATCCACGAGACCAGCCCGTATTTATTGCAACATGCACATAATCCCGTTGCGTGGTTTCCGTGGGGCGAAGAGGCGTTTGAAAGGGCTACTGCGGAAGACAAACCGATTTTTTTGAGCGTGGGATATGCGGCTTGTCACTGGTGTCATGTGATGGCACACGAATGTTTTGAAGACGAGGAAATCGCGCAGATTATGAACGCGCATTTTGTCAATGTGAAGGTCGATCGAGAAGAGCGGCCCGATGTCGATGAAATTTATATGAATGCAGTACAGGTTATGACTGGTTCCGGCGGGTGGCCTATGAGTGTGTTTCTGACGCCACAGGGCGTTCCGTTTTACGGAGGCACGTATTTTCCGCCCGAGAGTAGGCATAACATACCAGGTTTTCCCCATGTCCTGGAATCCGTTGCCAGGCATTATCGGGAAAAGGGGGATAATGTCGCGGATGTAGCGAATCGGTTGCATGAGCACTTGCGGGCGATGACGCATATTGATGCGTTGACAGATGACCTGAGTGAGACAGATTTTGACGGTGCGTTTCAAAAGATCAGGTCGAATTTTGATTTTCAAAATGGCGGGTTTGGCACGCAGCCCAAGTTCCCCAATTCGATGAATCTCGATGTGTTTTTGCGAACTTATTTGCGTACGGGGAACGAAGAGGCACTTGCGATGGTGATATTGACGCTTGAAAAAATGGCGCGGGGAGGCATTTACGATCAACTCGGCGGGGGATTTCACCGCTATTCTGTGGATAGCCGCTGGTTGGTACCCCATTTTGAGAAGATGCTGTATGACAATGCATTGCTCGCACAGCTTTATACGCAGACTTATCAGGTGACGAAGCAACCGCTTTTTGCGCGCATTGTCAGGTCAATTTTGGATTATACACGCCGAGAGATGACCGCGCCAGAAGGCGGCTTTTATTCTACGCAAGATGCCGACAGCGAGGGAGAAGAGGGCAAGTTTTTTGTGTGGACGCCGCAGGAGGTGGTGGATTTATTGGGCGAAGAAGACGGTGCGATATTTTGTCGGTATTTTGATGTGACGGCGCGAGGCAATTTTGAAGGTAAAAATATCCTGAATATTCCGCAGGCATACGAGGTGGATGAAGACGCAATAGCACGTGGGGGTGCGATTTTGTTTGATGCGCGAGAAAAGCGCGTGAAACCCGGGCGCGATGAAAAAATTCAGGTGAGTTGGAATGGGATGATGATTTCGGCTTTTGCACAAGCGTATCGGGCATTTGGCGATTCCGTTTATCTGGATAGTGCGTCAGAGGCGGCTCGGTTTATATTGGAGAATATGCGTACGGATCGCGGGCTTTTGTTGCATACCTATACAGATGGTCGCGCGCGTTTCAATGCCTATCAGGATGATTATGCCTGTCTGATCCTCGGGTTAATTGATCTGTACGAGGCGAGTTTTGAGCCTTCTTATCTCATTGCTGCTCGCGATTTTATGGAGGTGATGATCGATCAGTTTTGGGATGATGTAGATGGCGGTTTTTTTTATACGGGGAGAGATCACGAGGAACTGATTGTGCGTTCAAAAAATCCCTTTGACAATGCTACGCCTTCTGGCAATTCAACAGGGGCGATGGCGTTGCTGCGGTTGGGAACGCTGCTGGAGCGCGAAGATTGGCGGGATATGGCCGCCCGTATTTTACATCTTTTTGGCAGGCATATTCAAGAGGTGCCTTCGGGCTTTGGCAATATGATTTGTGCCCTGGATCTCTATTTGCAAGGGGCCGTTGAAGTCGCAGTTCTGGGTGATCGAGACAGAGAAGATACGGTTGCATTGCTCGATGTGGTAAATAAAACATGGCGACCCAATGTGGTTTTATGTGGGGGAAGTGATCCCGTGTCCGACGCGATTCCGCTTTTGAAAAATCGCGGCATGATTGACGGACGTGCCACAGCTTATGTATGTCGCAATTTTGTCTGCTCTGAACCCGTTACAGATGCCGAGGCACTGGAAAAATTACTGGATGAATAGAGTTTGGGATACTAATTTGGACGGGGGTGTCAACAATGAAAAACTATCATGATGTAAGCGATCTTCATTTTAATGGTGATGAAATGGTTGTAACCATTGATGGGCAAAAGAGCAGGTTCGCTCTCAGTGAGATTTCACTTGTATTGCAGAAGGCATCTGTTGAAGAGAGAAATATGTATGAAATTTCTCCTTCGGGTTATGGTATTCACTGGCCGTTAATTGACGAGGATTTATCAATCGATGGCTTGCTGGGTATTATTCATACACCACCGACAATATTGACAGCGTCTAACCGCTAATTCTACCACAATTTTAAAAGAAAGGATATGTTATGGCAGATGTTTTGATTATAGGCGATGGGCCTGCCGGATTGAGTGCCGCGTTGTTTTTGACGAAGAATGGTCAGAATGTGACGGTGTTTGGGCAAGATGGAACGCCGATGCACAAGGCGATGCTTTACAATTATCTGGGCATTCCCGAGATGACGGGGAGTGAGTTTCAGCGAATAGGTCGAGCGCAGGTCCAGAATTTGGGCGGCTCAATTGAGGATGTAGAAGTGACCAATGCCGAAAAGACCGATGGCGGTTTTGCCGTTACAACGGGAGATGGAGACCGAAGAGAAGGGAAGTATCTCATTTTAGCCACCGGCACAAATACCAAATTGGCCGAGGATCTGAGTTTGGCTAAGGAGAACAAGGGTATTGTTGCAGATGGTGATGGCCGCACTTCGGTTGAGGGGCTTTTTGCAGTGGGTTGGAATACGCGTCTCATCCGCACGCAGGCGATTATTTCCGCCGGGCAAGGCGCAGCGACTGCGCTGGAAATTTTATCGCGCGAAGCTGGTGAAGATTTCCATGACTTTGATGTTGTTGAATAAGTGGTCCATTCAATCAATCCTATTAACAGAGCCGTCATCGCGGCATGTTTTTAAGCCGCGATCCAGAGGTTTTTTGTCTGTCATGGCGGCGTGATGTTAAGCTGCTGTCCAAGATGTTTTGGAATAAGGTGAGAAAAATTTCTCCGGGAGGTTCCAGGCATGCCCTGTGTAAGACAGATAGGTATCTGGAGCCTCTTTTTTTAATCTTGAGCGGAATCAAGGTGAATGGAAGGAGGAAATAGTATGGCTGGACAAGGTTCGGGCGGCAATGTTCTGGCAGCTTTGTGTAGTTTTTTTATTCCGGGTTTGGGGCAGTTGCTTCAGGGACGTTTGCTAATTGCCCTTTTCCAATTTTTCCTGGCAGCCATCCTATGGTTTATCTGGATGGGCTGGGTGATTCACCTGTGGTCGGTTTTGAACGCGGCCCGGTGGAGATCAGGAGATTAAGAGGATTTTCAGGTGAAAATTGATGCCGCGGAAATTCGATATGTCGAGTTGCCACTGATTTCGCCGTGGCGCACGGCTTATGGTGAGGATGCGACGATTCATTCGGTGATGGTTAAACTCTCGGGTGGAGGAACTGCTGCCTGGGGTGAAGCTACGCCGTTTTACGCGCCGACTTATTCACCCGAGTCGGCCCGGTCTGTTTATGAAACGGCGCGGGAGTTTTTTTTGCCCCAAATTGTTGGCGAAACATTCGATTCGGCGGAAGAAGTGGTGGAAAGACTGTCGATTTTTAAGGGCAATCCTTTTGCCAAAGCGGCTGTGGAGACCGCGTGGTGGGCATTGGATAGCAAGTTGAAGGGCATACCACTCTGGCAGTCGCTGGGCGCGACCGATCCGACGGTGGCATGTGGCGCTGATTTTGGTGTGCAGGATACGATTGATGAACTTTTATCGCTGATTCAGGAGGCTGTGGATGTGGGATATCCGCGGATAAAGCTGAAGGTACGACACGAATGGGATATCGAGATGCTCAAAGCCGTGCGCTCGGCTTTTCCCGATCCCGTGATTCATGTGGATTGCAACTCGGGATATGATTTGAACACGGATTTTGACACGCTCAAGGCATTTGATCAGTTCAATTTGGCGATGATCGAACAGCCATTGGATCATCTGGACCTGATTGAGCACGCGGAGTTGCAGTGCCAAATTGAAACGCCCGTGTGTTTGGATGAGTCGGTCAAACGCCCGCGGGATTTTGAACTCGCTCTGAAAATTGGCGCGTGTCGCATGATCAATGTAAAACCCGGTCGCGTGGGAGGCTTGTTAAATGCCATGAAAATTCACGATATGGCGCGCGAGGCGGGCATGGATGCGTGGGTGGGGGGGATGCTGGAGAGCGGTGTTGGCGCTGGGATTTGTGCGGCGTTGGGTACGTTGCCGGGATTTAACTATCCGGCAGATGTGTTTCCATCGCGCAAGTTCTATGTTGAGGATATTACAGATCGATGGATTGAGCAGGATGAGAATTGTAATGTGGTACTGGATGAAGCGCCCGGCGTTGGGTTCGATCCAGTTCCCGAACGTTTGGAGAAGGTGACGGTTATGAAGGCGGTCATATAAGTGTGAGTAAAAAACACAGGAAAAAAATAACAGTCCTACCAGATTCGGTAGGACTGTTTTATTTGGTATAGTGGTATCGGCAAGAAATAATGGTCAAAATGTTATTTGATACTTCATAGACCAGACGATGTTCTGCGTTAATACGTCTCGACCAATATCCCGATAATTCACCTTTTAAGGGTTCGGGTTTTCCTATCCCTCGAAATGGGCTTCTCTGTGTATCTCTAATCAGATCATTAACCCGTCTGAGCAATTTCTGATTGTGTTGTTGAAACCAGAGATAGTCTCGCCAGGCCGTTTCCGTGAATCCCAATTTCACGGTTCAACTAATTTCTGTTCCAGAATTTTACCTTCTCTAACTTCGGCAATTGACTGACGCAAATGATCTGCATTGACAGGGTTTGAAAGTAGATACAGAGTTTCTTGCCAGGAATTAAATTCTTCCAGAGATAGGAGAACAGCTTTCTGACTTCCCTCCCCACAAATAATCATAGGTTCAGCATCGGCCGTAACGCGCTCAATAACGCGACTCAGGTCATTTTTTGCTTCATTTACAGTGATGGCATTCATAAATTCGCCTCAATCTGAAGAGTTTATCTCTACAAATATACTATAATTGTAACACCCGGTCAATCCGGTTCGCTTCATTTAAGCAGGCACAAATTTGCTCACTATTGGTTCTACGGTGACAGATACGGTGAGCATGTGTTGGCCTCCGCCCACGACCACGCCTTTGAGAGGGGTGACATCGGCAAAGTCGCGGCCCCAGGCCACGGTGATGTGTCGGTCATCGGGCATGAGGTTGTTGGTTGGGTCAAAGTCGATCCAGCCGTGATTGGGTAGATACACAGAGAACCATGCATGGGAAGCATCCGCGCCAATCAGGTAATCTTTGCCAGGGGAAGGCTGGGTTTCAAGGTAGCCGCTGATATAGCGCGCGGCCAGACCCATCGCGCGGAGGCAGCCGATAGCCAGATGGGCAAAGTCTTGACACACACCTTTGCGGTGTTTGAACACATCGAATAATGGCGTGGATATGGTGGTGAAGCCAGGTACGTATTCAAAGTCGTTGTAGATGCGTTGCGTGAGGTCGCTAACCGCTTCGATGAGGGGACGGTTTTTGGTAAATGAAAGTGCTGCATATTTTGTCAGCTCAGGGACGGTACCGACCTTGGGAGAATCGATTACGAATTGGCGCACTGAAAGAAGGGTGGGATCGGTTGTATTTTTGAGGATGTGGTACACGGTTTCCCAGGGCATATCGCTGGTCAATTGGGTTTGCAATGCGATATGCACATCGCTTTTTGCTATAACTGAGAGGATATTGTGAGGTTGTTCGATGGAGAAATAGGCGGTGCGGTTGCCAAAAAAATCTTTTCGCTCGCGAAAGGATGCTGGCTGTGGATTGATGGCGATGTGGCTATTCAAGCATGTTTGAGTAAAAAAACTGCGCGGGATCAATCGGGCTTGATTGTGGCACAGGCTTACGGTCTCCGCATATTCGTAGTGGGTCTGATGTGTGATGCGATAATTCATGCGCCAAAGTTCCGGTGTGTGGGTGCCAATTGTCTTGTATTGCGCGCGTGGCTGAAGTATGTGTGAGAGAGTATTTCCGAGGTCTTTCTGACTTGTGTCTCCAAATGTGAGAGGAGCGTGTCAAGACCTCCGTGTGCCAATGAGGTCGGGTCAGACAGACGCAGTTGGGTGGATGCATCGAGTATGAGGCATTCTTCTTCGCTGGGCCGATGGTGATTGTGCAAACGCGGCAGTTGTGCCATGTGATCGGCCAGTCGGATCATTTGATAGGCCAATGCCCGGGGGTTGCTTTCGTCGTGCAAAAGCAATTCCAGTACGGTTTCCATGCTGATATAGGTGCGATGGCGGCGTCTGTGTGTGATGAGAGTTTCGGTGATAGAAAGCACAGATTCGAGTACCAACTGGTCTTCAAGACCTCCAGCGGGCACTGTGGTATCTTCAGGGTGCAGGTGGGCCAGAGTACACCTCAGCAGGGCAATCTGAAGGAGAATGCGTTCGATGCGCCGGCCCGTGTCAAGCAAATGCCAGCCGAGTTCGCGGGTCATGCTTTCCTGCGTGAGACCGGTGAAGGCGAGCAATCCGGTGAGCACCTGATTGAGTGCATTTTGTACATTGAGAAGTTCAACGTTCTTGCGTACCTGGGCCCATTGCGATTCAATGCCATCAATAACGCGCCAGGTATCAGTTGACCATCTGTCGCGAATGACAAATGCAGCTTGAACAAAAGCGCGGATGGTAAAGGAAAGGCTTCCCTGTCGCGTGTCGTCGTTTATGACAGATAGAATTTCTTTTTCAGGATTTCGCAATCGGTCATCCGCGCCTGTGCCGACAAAACCTGGGAATGTATTGGTGGTACAGGTCAGCGCGTGCAAGAGGGAGACGCGACAGGCATCGTCTTCATTCTTGCGGCGATCTGTGAGATTGTTCACAATGGCGCGAACGAGTCGAATGCCGCCTTCTGCGCGTTCGGCATAACGCCCCACCCAAAACAGATTCTCGGCGGCGCGGCTGGGCAAAACATAAGATGTGGAAGAACCACCTGTTTGCTGCCAGAGACTGGTGTAGGATTCGGGTTGGTCGTCAATTACCCAGGTGTCTTTGCTGTGTGCAAATGTATGCGTAGGGACGATAAAATTGCCGCGTTCGGGCGATCTGCGCGTGAGGCCTCCGGGCATTACCGCATAAGTATTTTGGTGGGAGACGGCAAAGGTGGTGAGGGTGGTATAGCGAGATTCGAGATGGCCGTTGATCAGGGAAGGTGATGTTGCAAAGCTGACGTGTTCCAGGGCTGCGTAGCGAGTGGGATTCGCCCTGATGCGGTCGCGCCAGGCTTCGCGCTCGGCGCGGCTGAGCAAGGCACCGAAAACGCGATGAGTAACGGATTGCCGATCAATTGGACAGAGAACCAGACTGTCGAGATGGTCGAGCACATAATTCATTTCCCGCGCTTGCCCGCACCACCAGGTGGCTACCGAGGGCAGTATGAGGTCTTCGCCCAGTAAGTGTCGCGCAATGCCGGGTAAAAAAGGCATCAAGCCCGGGTTTTCGAGTACGCTGCTGCCCAGGGGATTGGCAATAGCAACGTGCCCATTTCGCACGGCATCGAGCAGCCCGGCAACACCGATTTGCGATTCTTCGTTGAGTTCCAGTGGGTCGCAAAAGTCGTCATTGATGCGGCGCAAGATGATATCGACGGGATGCAGGCCATCAATGGATTTGAGCCACACGCGCCCATCGCGTACGGTGAGGTCATCGCCTTGCGCAAGGGTATAACCCAGATAAGCCGAGAGATATGTATGCTCAAAATAGGTGGCGTTAAAAGGTCCCGGCGTCAACACGACGATCCGAGGAGCTTCTTTATCGTGAGGGGCAATTTCTGACAGACCAGCCTGAAAGGTGCGAAAAAAATCGGCCAGGCGCCGTACATTGCAGTCGTTGAACAAGGCGGGCATGATGCGCGACATCGCAGTTCTGTTTTCGAGCGCGTATCCCAGGCCCGAAGGTGCCTGTGTGTGGTCGTACAAAACCCACATCTGTCCATCGGGTCCTCGTGCGAGATTGGCGGCATAGACGCGCAAGTGATGTTCGGACGGCAAAAAGACATCTTTGCAAGGTCTCAAAAAATTGGCGTGATTGTAGATGAGTTCAAAAGGCAACAGGCCCTCTCGGATGAGTGTTTGGGGACCGTAGATGTCTTTGAGCACGAGGTTGAGTAATTCGGCGCGTTGAGATACACCCCGCGCAATATGGGTCCAGTCATTGGCCTGAAGTAGCAGGGGTATGGGATCGAGTTCCCAGGGGCGATGCAAGCCATCGGGGTCGCCGTGTACATTGTACGTAACGCCGTTTTCGCGCAACAATCGCGCTTCTTGATCGCGGCGTGCCAGTTCTTTGCTGCCCATGCGTTCTATTGCTGTAAAAAAGGGATGCCAATGGGTACGCACCCCGTCTTTTTGATCCCACATTTCGTCGTAAGAACCGGGTTCAAGGGCGTATCCTTCGGGTATAATATCGGCAATTTCAGGTGGGGTTTTGGGCAAGACTGGATCCTGCGGAAAAAATGCGAAAGCAGAGGAAAATTTCAGGCGGTCGCAGAGGAAGGCGAAGTTGTAAAGAAGGTCTCGAAAATTGCGTTGTCAAGCTGGTTGAGGCGCGTTTGAAATGCGTCGAGGTATTCGTGCAGACCCTGCGAAATGATTTCATCGATACTGGTATAATCCAGTTCGGCAAGCAGGCGCCCCAGTACTTGTTCGGATGTGTTTTGGAAAGAGCCTTCGGGTGTACCTGATATGGTGCGCAACGATTGATTGGCCTCGAAAAGACAGTATCGAATGGCGCGTGGAAATTCGCGGTTTAAGATCAAGAAATTGATCACATTGTGGAGTTCGATAGGGCCAAATTGCTTGCGATACATTTCGAGGGCACTGGCAGATTTGAGCAATGCCGCCCACTGGATATTGTCAAAGAGCGTGCCCACATCTCCAACTTCGGGCAATAGAAAAAAGTATTTGACATCGAGGATGCGCGAGGTTTTATCGGCGCGTTCTAAGGCCCGACCCAGTCGGGCAAATTGCCATGCTTCATTGTGAGACATGGTGTTGCGCTGAATGCCTGTGAACAGGTGACTGGCCGTGATGATATCTGTAAAGTAGGCATGGGGAGCATCCTGTGCCTGAGGTTTGTCGATGTTTTGCACCTGCAAGTAGAATTTGTTAATCTGTTCCCACATTTCCGTTGAAATAATTTCTCGAATAGAACGCGCATTTTCACGGGCGTTTTGCAAGCAGGAGAGAATAGAGTTGGGATTTACGGGACTAAATGTCAGGAAGTCGATGACGCTGGCTTGATTGTCCGTTGCGTAGTTTTCGTAGAACAGATGCTGATCACCTGTGATGAGCACAAGCGGTTCCCACTGTCCTTTGGCTTCAACGGGTAAGTCGAGCATCAAGTGGCAATTGACCTCGATAAAGCGGGCGACATTTTCAGCGCGTTCAAGATAACGGCTCATCCAGTAAATGGATTCTGCAGCGCGGCTTAACATAAGATGGCTCGTGCGTTACTGTGTTTGTGACAGGTACCTGGACGGGACAAACGGATCGTCACTGTCGTATAATACCCAGGTATCTTTGCTACCCCCGCCTTGTGAAGAGTTGACCACCAGAGATCCTTTTTTTAGAGCCACGCGCGTCAGCCCGCCGGGCAAGACATAAATATCTTCGCCATTGTAGAGGACATAGGGCCGCAAATCGACATGCCTGCCTTCAAAATGATCTTCTACCAGAATAGGGCTTCGCGAGAGTGCAATGGTGGGTTGTGCAATATAATTGCGTGGGTTTTTGGTGATGCGGTTGGCAAAGTCTTCGCGTTCGGCTCGTGTGGAATTCACACCAATGAGCATGCCATATCCGCCCGCCTCATTGGCGGCTTTGACCACAAGGGTGTCCAGGTTTTCAAGTACATGCTGGCGTTGCTTGTCGTCCCAACAAACATAGGTGGGCACATTGGGGAGCAGGATGTCTTCATTGAGATAATATTTGATGATTTGTGGCACATAAGCATATACGACCTTGTCGTCGGCAACACCTGTGCCGGGCGCATTCGCAATGCCTACCTGACCGTTTTTATAGACCTCCATGAGTCCGGGTACGCCCAGCATAGAATCGGGGCGAAAGACTTCTGGATCGAGAAATTCGGCATCAATGCGCCGATAAATAACATCGATGCGCTGAAAACCACGGGTCGTTCGCATCGCCACAGAACCGTCGGCAACGACGAGGTCCCGCCCTTCGACCAATTCGACACCCATTTGTTGGGCGAGAAAGGCATGTTCAAAATAGGCCGAGTTATAGACGCCGGGAGTGAGTAAAACGACCGTTGGCGATGTGACATGGGAAGGAGATAGAGAACGCAATGTGTTGAGCAATTGAGCGGGATAGTCATCGACGTGTCGCACATGAGAAGCTTCAAAGACTTCCGGAAATATGCGTTTGAGAACCTCGCGATTTTCAAGCACATAAGACACCCCCGAAGGACAGCGCATATTGTCTTCGAGAATGTAAAACTGGCCGTCTCTATCGCGCACGAGGTCAATGCCGGAGATGTGACACCACACATCTTTGGGGGGCGAAAGGCCAATGCAGGGGTTTAGAAATTCTTTGGCTGTATCGATGACGTAGCGGGGAATGATGCCGTCTTTGAGGATTTTTTGATCGGCGTAGATGTCGCAAAGAAAGAGGTTGAGTGCCTGAATGCGTTGCTTGAGACCTTTTTCAATGTGCGTCCAATCGGTATGAGAAACGATGCGCGGAATGATGTCGAAGGGAAAAATTTTTTCAACGCCGGCTTCGCTGCCATACACGTTGAACGTGATGCCCATGTTCATCAAGGTCAGTTCGGCGGCTTGATGGCGTTTTTGGAGTTCGGCTTCGGAGAGTTCGCCGAGTTTTTCGAGGAGCACTCGCGCGCCGGGATGGGGACTGTTCGGAGATTCAAAGAGTTCGTCGTAAAATCCACCGAGTTCATAAGATGAAAAGTCCATATGTTTACCATCCAGAAAAGAATGGCTTGCGTGACGTGGCGACAAAAAATAATAAGCCGGTGGAGAGCACCTGTCAATTGTTTTTTGGGTGAACGACGGGTTGGGATTTCAGGATGATCAAGATGAAAGGCGGGAGGTATCCGCAGGTAGGTCGTCACGTCCCACCACCATCGCATTGACCACGTACTGCAATTGCAGTATATTTTCTATTACTTTTCTTCTACTTGAAGCCATTATTTTGAGGAGGTATGGGTTATGGCTATCGCTACTCAAAGTTTCCAGGATCGACTCAAGGACGGGGATATGACCCTGGATGTTTCTCCGGAGGTGGATCCGAGCAACCTGGTGTATTACAAATTGTGCTCTGCTGATGATTTTGAAGAAGGCGAAGGGAAGCCGTTTACGGTGGCGGGTACCCACATCGCCGTTTTCCGCTACGAAGGGGAGTTCAATGCGGTAGATAACCGCTGTCCGCACATGGGATATCC
Source organism: Candidatus Latescibacterota bacterium (assembly GCA_021295695.1). Lineage (GTDB taxonomy): Bacteria > Latescibacterota > UBA2968 > UBA2968 > UBA2968 > VXRD01. Next base: position 23,531 of record JAGWBW010000019.1, on the reverse strand, counting down.
GATGTCCGAGGGCAGCGTTCGAGACGGGGTCCTGATCTGTCACTGGCACCACTGGGAGTTTGACCTTAAGACGGGCGGCTGTTTCATAACCTCCGGCGCTGGAAACGATCTGAAGAGCTTTCCCGTGGAGGTACGGGACGACGGGTGTCTGTACGTGGGGCTTGCGCCGGGCGAAAAAGAGGCGGCCAGACGCCGGCGGATTGACCGGGGCAAGTATATTCTTGAGCAGGGTCTGAAAGATCGGAGTTCGCTCCTGATTGCCAAGGCGATTACCGCGCTAAGGGCTGCGGGTGCCACGCCACAGGAGATGATCCAGCAGGGACTTTTTTACGGAGCATATAAATCGAATGAGGGTTGGTCATCGGGGGTGGCCATTCTGACGCTGGCTGCAAATATGTGGGAAGATATAGATGAGAATGACCACAATCTTTTCCTGGTCCACGGGCTGACGCAGATTTCCAGACGTACATCAGGAGGTTCGCGGCGGCAGGGTTTCCCTTTGCCCAAAACATCGGACGAACCGGATTTGGCGACCCTCAAACGCTGGTTCCGGCGGCTGGTAGATCAGCGCAGCAGCAGCGCTGCACAGCGTATTCTGATGACCCTGTACGACCGTGGGTATTCACCAGAAGAGATTGCGGATATCGTTTTTACCACGGCGACGGATTTCTATTTTACCGGGGACGGTCACGCGCTCGATTTCGCGAATAAGATGTTCGAGGCCTTGGATTATGTAGATTGGGAAGGGGCAAATGAGATTTTGCGACCGATTGTGGTAGATTTAGTGGGCAGGGAACGACATGAGGAGACCGCCCGGTGGGAAGACAGCGTGCCGGTCCTGGAAGATATTTTCACCCGTCTGGACGAGATGTGGGAAGCGAACCAGGAGAACGAGACATCGCTGGATATTTCTGCTTTTACGCAGACGCTGCTGGGGGAGGAGTTCGAGCCGATTGTCGCCGAGATCGAAGACAAACTGCGCGAGGGCGTGAAGCCCACGGATATCTGCCGGGCGATGACCTATGCCGGGGCCATCCGCACGGCGCGATTCCACCTCAAGAACGAGGGGGACTGGCATGATGTGGCGAATATTTACTCTTACGCTCATGCCCTCTATCGCGCTTTCCACCGGGCGCCGAGCAAAGAGCTTTTGCGCGGCATTTTCCACGGCGCTGTGTTTATGACCTATTTGCGCTGGCTCAACATGCCAGCGGCCCGCCTGCCCAGGGAAGGACAGCGGCTGGACGAGACGTTCGCGTCTGAGGACGAGATGTTGGACCGGCTACAGGAGTTTGCGGATTTCCAGAAGGTCTTCGAGGCTGAGGTGCTGGTAAGCCAGTATCTGGAGGAAGGATACGATATCGCGAAGCTCAGGCATACCTTGGCCCATATTATGTTGCGCGAGGATGCGGAGTTGCACATGTTCCAGGTGCTGGAGGTGGCATTTCGGCACTACGACCTGTCGGACGATCCGAAAGAGAAGCGTATGCACCTGCTGGCGGCGACCCGGTATATTACCGCTCAGAAGGTGATGAAGGGGATTCTGTGGTCCACGGAAAACGCGGAGCGGCTGCAGCGCATGATAATTAGGACAGGGCTTAGGTGAAAGCAGAGGGCTGATCAGGCAGTAGCAGGCAACATCCTGCTACTGCTTTTTTGTGTACCACTATTTGATCGTCAGAAATTTTCCACCTTGTCGCGCCGATTCTTCGGCTGTGATGCAGGCATTGGCAACGGCGAGGGTATCGTCTGTTGAGATCGAGTTTTCTTCGCCGCGCGAAAGTGCATCGATCATATTTTCAACAAATGTGTGATTGGTTGAGGGAGGGAGTTCGGGTTCGTAAGTGCCCGATTTATTAGAGACAATGAGCACGTGGTCTTCGGCATAGGCGCGCAAGTGTGCCGAGCCTTCGGTACCCATGATAATAAATCGCGTATCGCCAAAAGACCGCGCATCTTTGGGGGTCAGCCAATCTGCGGTGGCGGTGGCAAGTGCGCCATTGTCGAGTTGAAACGAAGCCTGGACGTGATCGAAGGTGAGACCAGAGCCAATATGCTTTTTGAGTGTGCCGAGCGCGTGAACACCCGTGTATTCTGCGCCGGTGAGCCAGCGGACTTGATCTACGCCGTGACCTGCCAAATCGTGGAATGTACCCACATATTTGTCTGCATCGAAGTAGAGCGCAGGGGGATTTGCACCGAGTTTGTGAGGATGCGTGGTGATGAGGCTCACGAGGTCGCCCAAATCGCCGTTTTGAATCGCCTGTCTCAGGGCGATAAATGCTCCATAACTGCGGGAAGTGAAAAAGGTGGAAAATTTGATATTGTTCTTTGTTACAGCCGTTTTGATGCGTTGTAATTCTGCCCGTGTTCGGCAGAGCGGTTTGTCGAGTAGCATGTGGACGCCAGATGCGGCACACGTTTCAATGACAGGCGTTTTTTCGTGGTGTTCGAGACCCTCTATTACCAGGTCGGGTTTTGCTTTTTCGAGCATCAGGTCGAGTGTGGCAAAGCGGGTGATGTTGCGGTCTGCGGTATATTTTTCGCAAAGCGCGTCATCGGATTCTACAATGCCGACTATTTCGCCATTTGGCGCATTGACCGCCGAGTGAAACATACCACTTATATGTCCGTAGTGTATGCCTATAATACCGATTTTCATAATAGAGTCCTTCCTACGCTCGCCATCTGCGCGATTCGAGTACTGTATGTGTTAAAAAGAGGAAAAAAGCCGCAGCACTGATAAAAAATACCACGTCGTGCGTATCGACAACGCCGTGAATCATGTCTCGGGTGTGTTCTATAAGGGAGAGAAATTTCAAAATAACGAAAAATATGTCGCTGGCAAAACGCGCGGCCCAGTCGATAATCCACAATAGAATTAAAAAGAAAAAAGACAACACAGCCGCGATAATCTGATTCTCAGTCAAAGACGACGCCAAAATGCCCACACTGATAAATGTGGCGCCAATCAGCACCACAGCCAGCGCACCGGAAAATATGGGCCCCCAGTCCAATTGTGCGTACATAGACAATACGCCAATATATCCGAAGGCCATCACTTCGATTAGCAAGTACAATACATAACAAGCGAGAAATTTGCCTATCAGGATTTGTGCCGAAGTAATCGGCGAGGTCATCAACAACTCATACGTGCCCCCGCGTTTTTCCTCGGCGTAGAGACGCATCGTAAGCATTGGAATCACAATCATCCAGATAAAGGTCTGAAATTCAAAGAATGGCGTGACAACCTCAGTATTGACGTTTAGTAGAATTTTTTCCTCGCGTTCTGACAATTTCAGATATACGGCCATATCGTGAAATTCGAGCAACTGGTTGCGAAAAACAAAGCCGCTAAATAGTAAAAACACGCCAGCCATCACGTATGCAATTGGCGAGCCAAAATACGACCGCATCTCTTTGCCAAAAATTGCCATTATATTGCCCATCACATCCTCTCCTCGCGCATGGTCAGTGCTTGAAAAATTTCTTCCAAAGACATCGCTTCTCGCTTCATTTCCACCAGCCCCATACCCAATTCGACAACGCGCGCCGATACTGCGGCGCTCAAATCCGCTTCCGAGGACCAATGGACATGCAGCCCATTGTTTGTGCGCGTCACGTCGCTAACCCCTTCAATAGTGGCAATGGCTTTGGCTGCAACATCCAGGTCGCCCGATATCCGAACAAAAAATCGCGTTGTATCGCGCATATTAGCCGTGAGATTTTCAGTGGTATCAACGGCGACAATTCTGCCTTCGTGAATAATGACCACGCGGTTGCAGGTCATTTCAACTTCGGGCAAGATATGCGTGCTCAAAATCACCGTGCGCTCCTGGGCAAGTTCGCGGATCAATTGTCGCACCTCGATGATCTGATTGGGATCGAGTCCCGAGGTGGGTTCATCCATGATGATCACCTCGGGGTCGTGCAAAATCGCCTGTGCAAGCCCTACCCGCTGTCGATATCCTTTGGACAAATGACCGATGAGTTGCTCGGTGCGATCTACAAGCCCGCATTGAACAACGACTTCATCAATTCGCCGTCTGGATTCTTTTGGCACAACGCCTTTGATTTTGGCGATGAACTCCAGATATGTACGCACGCGCATATCGCGATACAGGGGCGGCAATTCGGGCAAATACCCAATGCGTTTTTTAACTTCTAATGGATTGTCAAAAATGTCGTAGCCGGCAATGCGCGCCGTGCCTTCTGTGGCGGGCAAAAAACAGGTAAGCACGCGCATGGTCGTGGTTTTGCCCGCGCCGTTTGGTCCCAAAAAACCGACAATTTCACCTTTCCCCACTTGAAACGAAATGTCGTCAACAGCCGTAAATGCGCCGTATCGCTTTGTCAGGCGATCAACTTCTATCACATCTTGCTCCTTATCCCTTAATTTTTTTTGCCCGCATCCTGAAAAATTGCATCAACGGTTCGTGATACGCTCCTTGAGTCGAAATATTCACGGCGTCTAAGCCCATGCGCCGAAACAACGCTTCGCGGTCATCGCGCTCTTTTCGCGTCAGCTTTTGAAATGCCTCACGTACTGCTGCATCGCCAAAATCGACCATGATGCCTTCGCCCGTCTCGGCATCTTCCAACTCCACAATGCCAATAGCAGGCAGGTCGTACTCCCGCGGATCTTCCAGGGCTATTGCTACCAGATCATGACGCCGATTGGCAACGCGCAATGCTTTCTCATAGTCAGAAGCAAAAAAATCTGATACCAGAAACACGACACTGCGCCGATAGGTCACGCGGTTCAAATATTCCAATGCCGCATCGATATTTGTACTGCGCCCTGAGGGCTGAAAATACAACAATTCTCGAATTACGCGCAGCACATGCTTTTTGCCCTTTTTAGGGGGAATAAATAACTCGACTTCGTCGGTAAAAATAATCAGTCCCACGCGATCGTTATTCTGAATTGCGGAAAAGGCGAGCAAAGCGCAAATCTCAGCACCTATCTCGCCTTTCATTTGCGCCACCGTACCAAAGTCGCCCGACGCACTCGCATCCACCATCAATATCACGGTGAGTTCACGCTCCTCATCGAACACCTTGACAAAGGGATCACCCATACGCGCTGTCACATTCCAGTCAATTGTGCGAACATCATCGCCGGGCTGGTATTCTCGGACTTCCGCAAACGCCATGCCCCGGCCTTTAAATACCGAATGGTATTCGCCGGCAAAAATTGTATTTACCAGATTGCGCGTGCGCAACTCAATGCGTTTCACTTTTTTGAGGATTTCAGTTGGAATCATAGGAAAAACTATCAAGGCACTTCAATGTGATCGAATATTTGGCGCGCGATTTCTTCGGAGTTAATTTCTTCTGCTTCTGCCTCGTAAGTTACCAGCACGCGGTGGCGCAATACATCCATGCCAATGGCTTTCACATCTTCGGGAGTAACATAGCCGCGGTGGCGCAAAAACGCATGCGCTTTTGCAGCGCGGGTCAGGGCGATAGACGCACGTGGCGATCCGCCAAATTCGATCAGGGCGCGCAAGTCACCCAGACCATAAGCTTCTGGATCGCGAGTAGCCAACACGAGATCGACGATATAATCTTTGATTTTATCATCCACGTAAATCTCATCGGCTACGCTTCGCGCGCGAATAAGATCGTCAGTTGTTATGACTGTCTCAATTTGAGGAGTTGTATCGCGGCTCATGCGATCGACAATGGCGCGTTCTTCCCGTTTATTGGGATATGTTACCCGCACTTTTAGCATGAAGCGATCGACCTGTGCCTCGGGTAGTGGATAAGTTCCCTCTTGTTCGATGGGATTTTGCGTGGCCAGCACCAAAAAGGGATCGGGCATGGCAAATGTTTCGTTCCCAATGGTAACTTGACGTTCTTGCATGGCTTCGAGCATGGCACTTTGCACTTTTGACGGTGCGCGATTAACTTCATCCGCGAGTACGAGTTGGGCAAAAATAGGTCCTTTTTGAGCCACAAATTCGCCCGTCTCCCGGTGATAGACCATTGTACCAATCAGGTCTGCGGGCAATAAATCGGGTGTAAATTGAATGCGTTTAAAAGACGCCTGAATCGCCTGAGCCAATGAATTGACGGCTAAAGTCTTGGCAAGACCGGGAACGCCTTCGAGCAAGACATGGCCGTTGCATAACAGGCCGATTAACAATCGCTCAATCATGTCCTGTTGTCCGACAATGACCTTGCCCACCTCGACCAATAACCGATCGACAAACGCGCTTTCGCGCCCAACCCGTTCATTAATTAATTGAATATCTTGTCCAACTGTCATTGTATCACTCTCGACTTATTGGTTTGGTACGCAACCACTGCTCGGGCGCTTTGCCCAAATTTTCGATCGAAAATTTGGCGTCATCCACTAACTCAGAGTTTGGATAGGTATCAATTACCTGTTGATAGGCCACTCGCGCCTGTTCGTAATCGCCGAGTTGATCGTGGATATAGCCAATCATAAACTGTGCCTGTACACAATATCGGCTCTGCGGAAAACGCGCGATCAAGGTTTCGTATCGCGCAATGGCTTCTTTGTGTTTTTGTTGATTCATCAATACCCGTGCCAGGGCCTGTAATGCCACCTCAGCGCGAGGATCGTCGGGAAAACGCGTCAGAAATTCCGCCAATTTGACCTCGGCCACGGGATACGATGCCATATCGTGCGTGGCTTGTTCGCCCTCCCGAAATAGCAAATCCGCAGATTGTTCTTGTGCCCCACAGGCGACAAATAGTGGCAAAAAGAATAAGAATCGAAATCTGTGCATCTTTGCCGACCTCCTTTGCTTATTTATACTTTTTCAAAAACGTTTTTGCCCAAATAGAGTTCCGTTTTTTCTTTTCAGACAGTGCAATCAAATTAGACGGTGTATATTAAAAAAACGTCCTATTCTCGTCAAGATTTCTGTGCGTTTGAGAAGCAAAGACGGGATGCCTACCAGTATCAATCCTCCGTATTCCACCCATTGGACCCATGCGGCTTCTTCCCATATGCCACGAGCCTGGTATTGAATCAAAATATGATAGGATAAGACTACCAGGAGTGAGAAAGCGATCCAGGGCGGATGCCGATAAAAAACGAGAAATGGGATTAACCACAAGACATACCATGGGTGGAGCGTGGGGGTGAGTAGAACAAAGGCGATCGCAGTCAAATATGCACCGTGCAACAGAGGGACGCGTTTCCAGATCAGCAACAGCACAACACTTGAAAAGAGCAGGGCAATGATGCCGCGTGCAATTTGTCCACTACCACAAAACAGAATGAGTACATCAAATACCGCGCTGTTAAATGACCAGTGCTGAGCATAAGTACCCAGGCTACCCAAAACAGGCGCGCCGGTCCACGCATAGGGCAAATAGCCCAGAAACACGACACAGGGTGCCATGAGCAGAGCGGGCCAATTGGTTGGCAGCCACCCTTTCCAACGCACGAGATTCGGCAAAAAAACAAGGGGAAAAAATTTTACCAAAACAGCCCCACCCAGCGCACTTAGCGCGATGTAATCTCGTCCTTTTAAGAACAGATACAACGCAGCCAGCAAAGCGACGATACCCAGCGATTCGATATGTCCATTTCCAGCAATTTCCACTATGACCAGCGGATGCCAGAAGTAAATCAAAACCCATTGTGTCCGCTGCTCAAAATGCCTGAGCAAACAGACTATAAGCCATCCCGCAATCAGATCGGCACAGGCGAGTAGCACCTTGATACCCAGTATGCCACCCGAAATGCCGTACCCCACCCAGAATGCTATTTGCGCGATGGGCGGATAAATAGTGGGCAATTCGGGGTGATTAATTTTGGGGAAAATGTGTGCGTCTCGGACATGCATCAGTTCTTGTGCCGCAGGTGCAAACCGGTAGGGATTGATCCCCGCCCACTGTACGCGCCCATCCCATACATAGCGATAAATATCATCGGACAGCGCGGGAAAGGAAAACAAAAGGCTAAGCCGGAACACAGCCGCAGCGATCACAATAGCCGCCAATGGCACATATTTACAATGCCAGACTGCAATGAGATAGGCCACAGATGCAATGCCAAAAAGCACAAAAAAAACCGGCACTTGCTTGCCCAATGCCGGCATCGCAGCAAAACTGCTCGTCATGACCAACCCCATCAAAAGGGGCACGATCCACCGCTGCATAAATATCTCTCAGCGCAATATGTCCATTACCGCTGGGCTTGCCCAATGTGCCGCTGGTGCGTGTTGATTTGCAAAACGATTTTGCCCTGCTTAAATACGCGAACCGTTCCGGTTGACTCAGAAATAGCCAGGGCGATGGCTCGGGTCGTTTTGGTAATTGCCGCCGCCGCCACATGCCGCGCGCCCAACCCCTTGGGCAAAGTGAGACCGCGCACACTCGCTGAAATATAGCGTCCTCCAGATAGGATAACCCCATCTTCCCGAATGATAAATGCGCCATCCATCAGCGATACTTCTTTGACACCTTCGTGAACATCGGGATTGCAGATATTTTTTTCTTCTTCAGAATATCCGCGAAAAGGATCAAATGTCATGGACCGCGAATGGTGCAAAACCCGTTTGGAATCGCCAATGACAAATAAGGTGCCGACCGGTTCGCCTTCGCGACCTTCCTTACCAATATTGACAGCAAGCTCGAGCGTGGTTTTGACAACTTTGAGTGGTAAATCGCCCGCTATGTCCGAAATTTTTGCCGGATCGTATATATCAAACCCAATACTGGCATCCATCACCGTTATCGCATCCACACCTCGCGAAGCCAGCATATGACTCAGGCATACCAATCGCGCATCCCTGCGAATATACCCACTCTCCAGGCCTCTGATAACGCATTGTCGCAATTGTTCTAAGTGTGTCCCGTCACTCCTGCGATAATCATAAGTCAAGCGCTGCACACCCTTCTCTTCAACACCGCTCAAAAAGTGTTTTTTTCGCGTAACAATCAGGACCTGACAGATGGTGTTCAGCTTGTGAACATCAGCGTGGCTCACGCCAGAATTGGCCACGAGCAGGATCATATCGGCGCAGGTTTCCCGAGCCAAATTTTTGGCGGTACTCAGCAAGGACTGCGTGTGATTTTTGTGAGATTTAGCCATAAAACGCTTTTGTGAGAAGGTTATTCTGGCCTTGTGAACATGTCCAAAACTACTATTTACTACCGCCGGGACGAAAAGCGTCGCCGCCGACCATAAGTCACATTCTCTCGTTCCTGGGATATGTTATGTGATGTTATGCCCCCTCCCCGTTCTAAATCCAAAAATTCCCCAGGAATATGTTTGGTCAATACGGTTGGGCCACAATCGTAGAAATGCACGCCACCCTGATGGGCGCGTGTCGCAGCAATGCGTATGACCGCCCCTCGGCGTCCAGGCCTGGCACTTAACCTCGCAGCGACATCGGCGTCAAATGACAAATGAACATAATCGCGATCATCTGGTGCCAAGCCCTCGGACAACAATCGCTCAACATCGGTAGAATCCACTCCTTTGTACAAAAATTCGGGAGGTTCTGATGGATCGAGGCCCAGATCGATGGAAAAACTGTGTCCATAACGCGCTCGAATGCGGTTTTCCACAATCTCGAAACGTTGCTTTTCTCCATCATAAACCACTTTTTCAATATCTTCAAGAGTAAATGTTGAATCTCGGTCTTGAAATGCACGCAAAACTGCGTCGAGATCGGCAAATCCATAGGGATCGACTTGTAGTCCAAACTCATCGGGCCTGTGCCGCAACATCAATGACAACAATTTTGAAATATATACAATTCTCGGTGCCATATATTTTCTCCGTAATAATAATGTCTATGAAAAAACCACATCTTGCGCGGCATCCACATCCTGAACGCCAATCAGCGACAGGCCATCGGGAATGCGCGTCCCACTCAAATTTGTTTTGGCGGCAACACACCGCGTGAAGCCCAGTTTGCATGCTTCGGCCATTCTGCGTTCAATTTGACCAACCGCACGCACTTCTCCGCCCAGCCCAACTTCGCCAATTAGAACCGTATCTCGGGACATCTGCCTGCTGCGAAAGCTCGATGCCATAGCCATAGCCACACCCAGATCGACAGCAGGTTCATCAATACGCAAGCCTCCTGCGACATTTAAGAAAATATCTTCAGCGCCCAACTGTAGTCCCGACCGTTTTTCGAGCACGGCAATTAAAATTGCCATCCGTCGCGCATCAAACCCCGTGGCCACGCGCTGCGGGTATCCGAAATTACTGCGGCTGACCAATGCTTGCACTTCGACCAAAATGGGACGCGTACCTTCAATTGTGCAAACAATGGCTGTGCCTTCTCTATCGGCTTCGCGTTCGGGCAAAAATACCTGTGAGGGATTATCCACTTCGACCATCCCCCGATCACACATTTCAAAAATACCGATTTCATTTGTCGAGCCAAATCGGTTCTTCGCCGCCCGCAAAATGCGAAACGCACCGTGCTGTTCGCCCTCCAGGTAAAGCACGGTATCGACGATATGTTCGAGCACACGCGGTCCCGCAACTGTGCCTTCTTTGGTGACATGTCCGATCAAGAAAATCGATGTGCCCGTGCGTTTGCCCAGCGCCACCAGTTTTGCAGAAGATTCTCTGACTTGTGCCACACTTCCGGGCGCGCTTTGCAGATCTGGGCTAAAAATGGTCTGCACCGAATCGACCACAACTGCGACGGGCTGCATCTCTTCGATATAGCCGCAAATCAGATCGAGATTGGATTCAGAAATCAAGTACAACTCATCGGATAATGCGCCGATTCTTTGAGCTCGCATCCGCGTTTGGCGGGGGGACTCTTCTGCGGATACGTACAGTGTCTTCATACCCGAAAACGCGAGTTGTGCAACTCCTTGCAACAGCAATGTGGATTTGCCTATGCCGGGATCGCCGCCGACAAGCGCGGCCATGCCGGGCACAATGCCGCCCCCTAATGTGCGGTCAAATTCGTCGATAGCTGTCTCAATACGGTCTTCTCTGCCGCCCACCACTTCCGTGATCGGTTGCGGCGGATTTGCTTTGACCCATTCGTCCGCGCGTCTGTTTTGTTTTCCCTCGGGTGATGTCTGTTCTTCGACACAGGTGTTCCATCCGCCACAAGATATACACTTGCCAAACCACCGTCCCGAATCAGCACCGCATTGTTGACATACATACCGCACACGCACTTTGCCCATGGGCGTATTCCTCAGGGAAATTCGCGATAGATTTCGGGCTCTTCAAAGCGAAGACACTCTGCTACAAAGGTTAAAAAGACGTTGCCAATCGGCCCGTTGCGTTGCTTGCCCAAAATGATCTCGGCGGTGCCTTCTTGCGTATTGCCCTCTTCATCTACAATGCCATACACTTCGGGACGAAAGAGAAACATCACCACATCCGCGTCCTGTTCTATCGAACCACTCTCGCGCAAATCGGCCAATTGTGGTCGTTTATCCGTGCGACTTTCCACAGCCCGCGACAATTGCGCGCAGGCAACGAGCGGAAGATTGAGTTCTTTGGCAAGGGCTTTTAGAGACCGCGAGATAGAGGCGATTTCCTGTTCGCGGCTGGCATAATTTTCAGTTGTGGTCATTAATTGCAGATAATCGACAATGATTAATCCTATATTGTATTCGGATTTTGCGCGGCGCGCTTTGGCACGCAGTTCCATTACGGAGATAGCAGGTGTGTCGTCAATGTATATGGGGGCTTCAATGAGCTTTCCCGTCCAGTTAGCTAATCTATCCCATTCATCGTCCGACAACTTGCCCGTTCGCACACGGTGCGAATCCACGCGCGCTTCTGCACACAAGAGTCGCTGTGCGAGTTGCTCTGTTGCCATTTCCAGCGAAAAATACAGTACGGGCGTGTTGCCCTTCACGGCGGCATTGCGTGCCATGCACAATGTGAGTGCTGTTTTGCCCATTGATGGGCGCGACGCCAGGATGATCATGTCCGAAGACTGCAAGCCCGCTGTGATCTCATCGAGTTCCGTATAGCCCGTGGTCACGCCCGTCAGCGTGCCGCCATGTTCACGCGCCCTATCAATAGCTTCATAAACCTCGGTAAGTGCAGATCCAAGGGGCAGGACGCCTTTACCCAATTCGCCTTCGGCAATTTGAAAGACCCGTTGCTCTGCGCGGTCGATGAGTTCGCGCACATCCTCAGTTTCTTCATAGCTTTCGGTAAGCGTTTGTGTCGCTGCGCCAATCAATCGCCGACGTTGCGCTTTGTCCAGCACGATCTGCGCGTGGTATTCGGCATTGGCTGCTGTCGCCATTTCACTGGCTAACTCGGCAATTAAAACCGCGCCGCCGACATCATCGAGTTGCCCTCGCCGCACGAGTTCCTCAGTGAGTGTGACCTGATCGACAGGATCGCCGCGCTCAGACAATTTTTGAATTGCCGCATAAACTTTTCGATGTGGGGTATGGTAAAAAGCCGTTTCGTCCCCCAATACTTCGACCACGCGATTGATTGCCATATTGTCAATCAACATTGCGCCCAACACAGCGCGTTCGACTTCGAGTGCCTGGGGCAGTGCGCGTTCAGCCGTATTCAATGTAGGATTTTCGACCATTAAATTTCAGTTCCATCGTAAAGTTTGCGAACCAGTTTCAAATCTTCCCACGCAGGGCGCTTCCAATGTGCATTTCTCAACAGGGCAGCGGGGTGATATGTGGGGACCAGTTTTGCGCCCTGGTATTCAAAAATTTTCCCCCGCAAACGCCCCATTGACTCGGTGGTATGCAACAGGGTTTGCGCGGCAAAACGGCCAAGGGTGCATATTACAACGGGTGCAATCTGTTCAATTTGTTGTAGCAGATAAGGCTGGCAGGCGGCAATCTCATCGGGTTTGGGATCCCGATTATTGGGCGGCCTGCATTTGATGATATTCGCGATATAGACGTCTTCGCGCGTTAAACCCATGGCTTCGATCATTCGCGTCAGCAATTGTCCGGCAGCTCCCACAAAAGGTAGCCCCTGCCGATCTTCTTCTGCGCCGGGTGCTTCGCCGATAAATATGAGATCTGCATCAGTACGGCCGCTGCCAAATACGACTGAGGTGCGCGTTTGCGCCAATCCGCATTTTTGACAGTTACAAGCCTCTTGACTCAAAATAGTCAGGGGATCACTGACTAACCCCTTGTCAGTGCAGACAGCGTCCGATCCTCGATCATCCATCCGCGCAATCGAGGCGGGCGCATAAGCGATTTCCCGTGCTAAAAAATCGCGTGCGAGCGCAAGTGTTTCCAACAGACCGGGGGATTCATCCATGCGCGTTCTCCCAACGCGACACCAGCCAATCCAAAATGCGGTCTGCCACATTGCGTTTGGACATCAGCGGCAATGCCACAGGTTCTCGATGGGGTTCGATAAAAGTTACGACATTGGTATCGACAGCAAACCCCGCTCCTTCCACATTTAATTCGTTCAAAACAATCAGATCGAGGTTTTTCTCGTTGAGCTTTTTGCGGGCATTTGCCATCGCGTGATCGGTTTCCATTGCAAACCCGATCACGATTCGCTCTCCCTTATTTTTTCCCAGAGGAACTAAAAAATCTTCATTGGGCAGAAGATGAAGGGACAGATTACCATCGCGTTTTTTAATTTTTGATTTGGATACATGTTCGGGGCGAAAATCGAGTACCGCTGCGGTCATAATTAGCGCGTCGGCCTTCTGATATGCGCGGATGGTCGCTGCTTTTAAGTCGGCAACTGTGCGGATATATTCGACCTTTACACCGGCGGGTATGGGGAGTTCTGTCGGCCCACTAATCAACGCGACCTCGGCACCTCGGCAACGCGCTTGTTCGGCAATAGCATAGCCCATTTTGCCCGTTGAGCGATTGGTGATAAAGCGCACGGGATCAATGGGTTGTTCTGTCCTGCCCGCTGTCACTACAATGCGTTTCCCCGCAAGCGAATGCGTCGCGTCCATTATTCTGCTGGCTTCATCCACAATTTCATGGGGCTCGACCATGCGCCCCATTCCCTCGGCACCCGAGGCGAGTAATCCCGTTCCCGGACCAACCATCCGATAACCATTCTTCTTAAGAAATCCGACATTTCGCTGAACAGCACCGCGTTTCCACATTTGGGTTTCCATTGCCGGGGCGAGTAGAACAGGAGCTTCTGCAGCCAACAATGCACAGGTCAACAGATCGTCGGCCAATCCGTGGGCCAATTTGCCCATGCAATTTGCAGTTGCTGGCGCAACAATGATCAGATCGGCCCACTTGCCCAAATGTACGTGGATAACATCAGGGTCTCCGTCCGATGGAAACAAATCCGTATAGACGCGATGGTGTGAGAGTGCTTCAAAAGTAAGGGGCTGCACAAACTTCTGTGCAGCGGGCGTCATGGCCACCCGAACCTCTGCGCCTGCATTCTGGAGAAGGCGCAATAAGAATACACTTTTATAGGCGGCAATTCCACCGCTAACGCCCAGAAGAATCCTCTTTCCCGCCAGCATAGGTCACCTGAATTTTCTTTTCTACAATTCGATCCAGTGCAATGGTTGTTATTTTTTCTTCACCTTCGGGCACACCCGCAACCAGCCGGGCTTTATTTAACCTTCGCGCTTCTTTTGATGCCAGCAATACAGCTTGATAGGAATTCATATCCTCTTCAACTGTCAATTCCTCAGTGAAAAATACGTTTGACATAACGCACTCCTTAGATAAGAGATGGGTCGGGAGCATAGCCGGAGTTTTTAGAGATTCAATCCACTCAAACACATCCGCCGTGTGCGCTGTCGCTCTGCGCGAATAATAGCGAGCAAATCGGCGATGGCCTTTTCCAATTTGTTATTTACCACAACGTAGTCGCTGTTTTTTGCTTGAACGAGTTCAGAAACGGCATTTTCCATACGCAAGCGAAAGGCCGACGCGCTTTCAGACTGCCGCGCATTGAGTCGCTCTGCAAGCACATCGAGAGAAGGTGGCATGACAAATACGGTCACGCAGCGGTCTCCCAAGACTTCATTCCACGCGGCCACGCCTTGCACATCTACGTCCATCAACATCACCTGTCCACCACTCATGGCTTTTGCAACCGCGTCGAATGTCGCGCCGTAAAAATGTCCGTGTACTTCGGCAGACTCGACAAAATCACCTCGCTTTTGCATGGCCTCAAATTGTGCAACTGTCACAAAATGACGGGCAAGACCCTCTACTTCGTCATCGCGTGGTGGTCGCGTCGTTGTCGTCACACACCGCTGCACGCCGGAATTTACACGCAAAACTCCCTGGCACATCGACGTTTTTCCCACGCCCGATGGCCCGGCGACGATCACGGCAAATGCGCTGGGACTATCGCTCAACTTTTGTCTTATATGTCCAACATCAATTTCTTCTGATTTAATCATCCGAGATTTTTACTCGATGTTTTGAATCTGTTCTTTGAGTTTTTCAATTTCTTCTTTGATATCTACGACCACATGGGATATCGTCGCGTCACCCGCTTTGGATCCCAGGGTATTGGCTTCCCTGAGCATTTCTTGCAGCAAAAAATTGAGACGACGACCAACTGCTTCCTTGCGGTTGAGCATATCGAGAAACTGTGCGTTGTGACTGTGAAAACGCACGCATTCTTCTGTTATGTCACTGCGGTCGGCCAGGAGGGCAATTTCCATCAGTAGCCTGCTCTCATCAATTTGTTCAGGCGTTAATAATTGCGCCAATTTTTCCTCTAACCGCGTCCGAACAGTTTCTACACGCTCGGGTGCGAGTGTTTCGACGCGCTGGAGAAATTCGTTGAGCAATGAAATGCGCGTGCGGAGATCACAGGCGAGTTTTTCACCTTCTGCCAGGCACATGGCCCGACAGGCGTCAATGGCCTGACTGAGTGCAGCAGATACCACTTTCCAGAGGGCGTCAGAATCGAGTTCGGGAATTTCAAATGCGAATAGTTGAGGCAATTGGGCAATTTGCATCAAATCGATATCGCCCGATATATCCGAGCGAATTTCTTCAATTCCTTTGAGGTACGCGGATAGAACTTCGGGCTTGAGAACGGGAAGACCCTGCTCTGATGCAGTTCCCTGCAAGGTGATACTCACATCGAGCCGCCCTCTTGTAAAGACCGACAAAACCCGTTCTTTGATACGAGGCTCAAGCTCAGACAAAGAACGGGGCATGCGTACCATCACATCGCCATAGCGTCCATTGACCGACCGAATTTCAACAATAACACGCCCCACGTCCCCTTCTGCAACGCCCTTTCCAAAACCGGTCATGCTGGCGATCATACCCGCTCCCACCTTCTGGCAAATACAGAAAAAAATGTCTTAAACAATGGATCAGAAAGCTAAACAAGATACTCAATTTATACATCGTTGTCAATCAAACTGGACAAGACTACGGATTTAAGGTTGTCAATCGCATTTCCCCGCTGAGGTGATCCCGAGTTGTGTTTCTACACTTTGATTGACCTCAACGAGGTAAGACGGTATATTCTCATGTTTTATGGCGTTTATTGAGCTGCTATAACATCATTCACGACATCTCGAACTTGTTGAAACGCAAAAACATGAATCTTCAAAATATTCGAAATTTTTCCATCATCGCGCATATTGACCACGGAAAATCAACTCTGGCTGACCGGTTGCTCGAGCAGACGCAAACTCTGAATAAATTTCAGATGCAAGATCAGGTGCTCGACAGCATGGATCTCGAGCGCGAGCGGGGGATTACCATTAAATCGCACGCCATTCGCATGGATTACACGGCGCCAGATGGCCAAATTTATGAACTCAACCTCATCGATACACCGGGCCATGTCGATTTCTCTTATGAAGTCTCGCGCAGCCTTACCGCATGTGAAGGGGCACTGCTCCTCGTTGACGCGGCGCAGGGAGTGGAAGCCCAAACCGTTAGCAATGTTCTCCTCGCTATGGAGCACGACCTGTTCATCATTCCCGTAATCAACAAAATTGACCTGCCCGGCGCCGAGGTCGATCGCGTAGTGATGCAACTTCACGACTTGCTGGGTGTCGAAGAAGAAGAAATTGTCAAAATCAGTGCCAAAGAGGGCATCGGGATCGATACACTTTTGAGTGCCATCATCGATGAGATACCGCCTCCTGATGGGAACCCGGATGCGCCCCTCAAGGCCCTCATATTCGATTCTGTTTTTGATCAATATCGCGGTGTCGTAGCTTATGTGCGCGTTTTTGATGGCGTTCTGAAAAAAAATATGCCTATCCGACTTTTTTCGACCCGCCAAAATTATGACGCCGAAGAAATTGGCACCCTCAAACTCAAACGCATCAAACAACAAAGCCTCAGTGCGGGCGAAGTCGGGTATCTCATCGCGGGGATAAAAGATCTTGAAGACGCTCGGGTCGGCGATACCGTTACCGGCTCTGCGAATCCCGCCCCTCATCCCTTGCCCGGCTATCAGGAAGTCAAACCCATGGTTTTTGCCGGACTTTATCCCGTATTATCAGATGACTTTGAAAACTTGCGCTCTGCGCTCGAAAAACTGCACCTTAACGATGCGTCATTGTCCTACGAACCCGAAACTTCGACAGCACTCGGTTTCGGGTTCCGATGTGGCTTTCTCGGCCTGCTTCACATGGAAATTGTCCAGGAGCGACTGGACCGCGAATTTGACATCGACATCATTACCACTGTGCCCAATGTCGAATATAGCGTGCGTCTGACCAGTGGTGAGCAAATCAATGTGCAAAATCCCGCAGGGATGCCCCCGGCGGGAAATATAGAAGATATTGCCGAACCCATACTCGATGCCCAAATCCTGGTGCCCGCTGAATATGTGGGCAGTATTATGCGTATTGCACAGGACCGTCGAGGACATTACCGGACGACCGAATATATCGATCCCACCCGCGCACTCTTGCGCTACGACCTGCCGTTATCCGAAATTGTACTCGATTTTTACGATCGCCTCAAATCGGTATCGCGCGGTTATGCATCTTTTGACTACGAATACAAAAAACACCAGGCAGCGGATCTGGTCAAACTCGACCTGCTCATCAATGGCGAACCTTTAGACGCACTCTCTGCAATTGTTCACCGCGACAAAGCCCATGAATGGGGGCGTGCCTTATGTGAAAAACTCAAGGCACTAATCCCGCGACAACTCTTTGAGGTCGTTATTCAAGCGGCAATTGGTGCCAAAGTGATTTCGCGCGAAACCGTGCGTCCCTTCCGCAAAAACGTCACTGCCAAATGTTATGGTGGCGATATTACCCGCAAGCGCAAACTCCTCGAGCGTCAAAAAGAGGGCAAAAAGCGGATGAAACAAGTCGGCGCAGTAGAAATCCCTCAAGAGGCATTTCTCGCTGTTTTGCAGATGGAAGTGTGAGGAAAATGCCCAAAAAAAAATCTGTGACTATTGAATATATCAAAGCCATCTTGCTTGCGTTTACACTCGCGCTTTTTATTCGCATATTTGTCGTACAGGCATTTCGCATTCCTTCGGGATCGATGGAAAACACTTTGCTGGTCGGAGATTTTTTGCTGGCGAATAAATTTATTTACGGCGCTCGCATTCCCTTTACCGACATTCGCCTGCCTGCGTGGCGCTCGCCAGATCCCGGCGATATTGTCATTTTTCAGTATCCCAGAGATCCATCCCGCGATTTTATCAAACGCATTGTTGCAGGTCCTGGACAGAAAGTTGAAATAAAAGATAAAATCCTTTATGTTGACGATAAACGCGCGATAGATCCGTCCAAAGCCAAATATATAGATTCTGTTATTCTCCAACGGAGGTCGGTGGCCAATACGCGGGATAACTACGGGCCTAAGATCGTGCCCGAAGACTGCTATTTTGTGATGGGCGACAACCGCGACAGCAGTGAAGACAGTCGATACTGGGGCTTTCTCAAGCGCGACCTCATTCGGGGGAAAGCATTTATGCTCTACTGGTCCTGGGCACCAGATGATCGTGTCCCCACATATGGCAACGTGACGTCTCTAATCGGTATCGCGATCTATAATTTGTTCCATTTTCCAGAGCGCGTGCGCTGGCAGCGCATTGGCATGCTCGTGGAGTGACACATCGGCCTTTACATCCACATCCCATTTTGTCACTCTCGTTGTCCGTATTGCGATTTTGCATTTGTCGTGGGCAAAAATCATCTGGCAAAGCGCTATACGGATGCGGTGATTGTAGAGATGCAAAACCGCATGCAATCCCTCGAAACGCCACCCATGTTCAATACGCTGTATTTTGGGGGCGGTACGCCTTCGGCAATACCGCCTGGACAATTGAATCGGATTCTGACAAGTGCGGAAAATGCGATCGCTCCCGATGCAGAGATTACGGCGGAGGCCAATCCAAATGACCACAGATACTTTGACAAATTATATGAACACGGCATCAACCGCTTGAGTCTGGGCGTGCAGGCATTTACAGATCGCGCACTCAAAGCACTCGGTCGATTTCACACGGTATCAGATGCGACAGCGGCGTTTCACGCCGCCCGCAATGCGGGGTTTAAGAATATAAGTATCGACCTTATGTACGGCGCGCCGGGACAGACACCGGGAGAATGGGCAAGGAGTCTTGAACGGGCTATTGACCTGTATCCTGAACATATCTCCGTGTATGGTCTCACGATTGAACCCCGGACCAATTTTGCACGCCGCTTTCAAAAGGGGCGATTGAAGGTGCCGCCTGAAACCGACCAGGCCGAGATGTATATGTCTGCTATTGACCAACTCGAAGCTGCTGGATACGCACATTACGAAATTTCCAATTTTGCCCGACCGGGATTTGCGTCGCGTCACAATCTCAACTACTGGCATGATCGCCCTTATCTGGGCGTTGGTTTGTCTGCACATTCGTATCTCGACAATCGGCGATCCTGGAATGTGCGCGATCTCGCAACTTATATGCAGCGCATTGAGGCAACCGGATTTGCAGTGGAAAGAGTGGAACAACTCACACCGACGCAGCATCTGCTGGAACGCATTATGCTGGGGTTGCGCCAGCGCCGGGGACTCCGTGTAGATTTTTTGAGCCATCCCAAAATTCACAAACAGTATATCGCGATGGCAAACCAGCACTTGCTGGAACGAACTGACAACCGCGTCCGCCTGACGCGGCGAGGTCTCTTGCTCGCCGATCTGGTATGCTCTGAACTCGTTAGAGAACTATAGATGGAATTTCGCATCCGCCTACCCGGTTCCACTGCCAATCTTGGCCCAGGTTACGATGCCCTGGGTATGGCTTTGTCCATTTACAATTATGTCGCGGTAAAGATTCGTTCCCAACCGGGCTTGTCGTTTCGCATTGAAGGTGAAGGCAAGGGTATTTTGCCTGCTGATGAGGTGAATCTCTTCTATCGCGCCGCGCAATTTACCGCCCAACGGGCAGAAAAAATATTGCCCGGAATCGATATCCACATGCACAATACCGTGCCTCTCGCCCGGGGATTGGGCAGCAGTTCAACGGCTATTGTTGGCGGTGTTATTGCGGCTAACTGTCTTTTAGGTGAACCTTTTTCACAGATGGAGATGCTCGATATTGCCACGGCTATTGAAGGCCATCCCGACAATGTCTCGCCCTGCTTGCTCGGCGGCTTCACTGCTTCTACTATGAATGACAACCGCGTTGCATGCGTGCGCGCGCTGCCACCGAAAGAATTGCGCGCCGTGGTCGCCATTCCCGAATTTGAACTCAAAACAGAAGATGCCCGCAATGTCTTGCCCAATACCATTTCTCATCGTGACGCCGTTTTTAGCACAAGCCGAGCATGCATTGTTACCGCAGCGCTGATCACGGGAAATTTTGAGCATCTCGCCGTTGGCATGCAAGACCGTTTGCATCACCCCTATCGGGCGAAACTCATTCCGGGCTTTGATCAGATACTCGCAGAGGCGGTCAACGCAGGGGCATGGGGGGCCGCGCTTTCGGGCGCGGGGCCAACACTCGTCGCGCTTACAACCCAAAATGCCGACGCTATCGGACAGGCTATGATCGGTATTTGGGCGAAAAAAAACATACGGGCGCGTTATCAGATCCTCAAAGTTGATCCATCGGGAGCCACAGTCACATGATCATCTCTATGGCATATCCGGGACGCTATATGCGGTTTTTTTATTTTGCGCTCGTGGGTTTGCTCATTTTTGACTTTGCGTTTTACCCTTTAGCCGCACACGCGCAATCTCGTCGCACTGCACGTCAAGCCGAGGAAAAATCCGAACGTTCATCTCCCAGGCCCTTTACCACGCTTGTTCCCGAAGAATCAGAAAAAGAAGTCACACCACCGGTTGAAATCAAAAGTATTGGCAAAGCGGCCTATGATGCGGTTATTCGCTCGGGTCGCTATATTGTCGGACCGGGGGATGTTTTTGCCGTGGTTGTAAATAGAGGGGAAGAAATCGAGACTTTTGAAGTGCCTGTCGGCGCGAGCGGTAGTTTGCTTTTCCCGTCTGTTGGACCTGTTTCCGTTGCATTTTTATCGCTTACAGAAGCCAACCAGGCTATCCAGACAGCTATAAAAAAACGCTTTCATCAACTCGATATCTCCATCGGCCTCGCGCGCCTTCGCACATTTCCCATCAACGTGGTTGGCGAAGTACACATGCCAGGAGCCGTTGACGTTGAAGGTGTCGAACAGGCATCGCAACTCATCACCAAAGCCGGGGGCCTCATTGATGATTTTAACCGCAAAGGCTCCAGCCGCAATATCCAGATCATGAGTCTCGATGAAAATGGACAATGGCACAATACGGGACGCAGGATAGATCTCGAGCTATGGAACCGCACTGGTAAGGCGCAGTACAATCCTTTCTTACTCGATGGAGAACAAATTGTGGTACCCGTTGCTCGCAGTGATTCCATCTATGTCACAGGTGCAGTGAAATACCCGGGCAGCTATGAATTTGCACCCGGTGACCGCGTGGCTGATCTCATTATTCTTGGGAATGGTTTGCGTGCCCATTCCCCCCCAAAGCGTGCCCATCTTTTGCGCTTGTCGGATGATAGCGATTGGACATCCATAGACATTGATCTCCCTCGTGTGCTTGCAGGTGATCCCCAGGCGAATCTCACTTTACAAGCGGGTGATAAACTCTATGTTATTGGCGAAACAAAACGGGTTTATGTCGAAGGCGAGGTAAAATTCCCTGGACCTTTTCCTTTTAAAGAGGGGCTTCGTCTCAAGGAATTATTACAGCAGGCCGAACTCACACCCGAAGCATCCGTAGTTCAGGCGTCTCTTATTCGCAAAGTCAATTTTGAAGAACAGACCATCGAAGATGATCCCGCGCTCAACCGATTACTCGGCATTCCCCGCTCACAGCGCACCGATGCCGAAGAGGCCCTCATTACCCTCAAAACCCAGCAATTTTCAGGGCGTTTGCCCATTGATTTTGTAGCGCTCATGGCCGGCGACGAGCGGCACAATATCCTCCTGCAAGATGGCGATGTCGTTCGCATTCCCAGATTTGTATCTTCTGTGCGCGTGACAGGTGCGGTCGTCGCACCTGCGAATATTCCCTACGATGCGGTGCTAACGGTTGGCGGTTATATTGACCTTGCTGGCGGTTTTAACACGCGTGCAAAACGAAAAGATATTATTATTATTGAGGGCAATACGGGCAATGCCATACCTGCCACATCAGAATCTCTCGTGCGTCCCGGCGACGCGATTGTGGTTCCCACGCAAGCAATCGTGCCGGGGCAGGGCTATCGCATCACGCGAGAAGTCATTGCAATGCTCGGTTCTGTTGCATCGCTGGTCTTCACCATCGTTCTGATCAACCGAGAACTCTGACAATAAATATGGAATCTGAACGCAATATCCTCGATCATATTTACGTTCTCGTGCGCTGGCGGCGCATGATTCTCATGTGCTTTTTTGCCGTCACACTGGTGACGGCGGGCATTTCTCTGATCTTGCCCAAAGCCTATCGCGCGTATGCCAGCGTTTATCCCCCACAAGATACCGGCAGTGGCTTAGGGGGACTATCTAATCTGTTGCAAGAATTACCGCTTAATTTGATGGGATTGGGCGGTGAGGCCGTATCAGCCACAGACTTTGTTCCGGTCGTTGAAAGCGAAAGCGTGCGCCTATCTGTTGCAGAGCGCTTTGATCTCGCCACGCGCTATGGTGCTAGCCATCAAAGTGAATTGCTCGATATGATATCCAATCGTTTGCAAGTCGATCTCTCTCGCGAGCAATTTCTTACGATTTCCTACGAAGCCGATACTCCGGAACTGGCGGCAGAATTGACCAATGCTTTTGTTGAAGAACTCAAAAACGCGCTTGAACGACGCAATCAAGACAAAACGCGTGCCTATCTGGCCTATCTCACAGAGCGACTCAAAGAGGCCGAACAGGACATGCTCAAAGCCGAACGGCACTATCGGGATTTTCAGAACGAGCACATGGTATTAGACGTGGAAACCCAGGGCAAAACGCAGTTGGAAATATCTGCCAATCTCATCGGCTCGCTGGCAGAACTGATTGTCAAGCGCGATTACCAATCAAAACTGATGACTGCAGACAATCCCGAACTGAAAAAGCTCGATATGGAAATCCAGACTACGCGCGAAGTGCTCGACAATTTGCTTATGGGCCAATTCCCCGATA
>JAGWBW010000149.1:641-8209 GCA_021295695.1 Candidatus Latescibacterota bacterium | reverse complement strand
CAACTGTCTTCGCCAGCATTTTCGGGAAGCGAATGGCCAACGATGTCGGCGGCTGTTGCGATGAGGTCTGTAAGACATACGATTTCGTCGCTGAAGGATCCCGCGGCGACTTTTTCGGGCCAGCGGGCGATAAAGGGGATGCGATGCCCGCCTTCCCAGTTGTCGCGTTTGCAGCCGCGGAAGTGGTAGGCGCTGTAGTGATTGTATTCTTGTTTTCGCGCGTGCATAAAGCGTTCGGGACCGTTGTCACTGGTAACGATAAAGAGGGTGTTGTCGGTGGCACCAGCTTTTTCAACAGCGTCCATGATTTGCCCCACTGCCCAGTCGCATTCGACGACGAAGTCGCCGTATTTGCCTGCCTGACTTTTGCCTGTGAATGCTTTGTTTGGCGCGATGGGTGTGTGGGGACCCGTTACGGGATAGTAGAGGAAAAAGGGCTGTTTGTCTGTTGCGGTCTCTTCGATAAAGGAGACCGCTTTTTTTGTGAGGTCTGGAATGACGTGTTCGGGTGTGAGGCCCGGCGCAGCGTGTCCCTCGCGTCCAAAGAGGCCCTGGGGAGCACGGGCTGTTGGCTCACAGATTGTGCGGTTGTTTTCGAGATAGACATAAGGCGGCATGTCCAGGGATGCGGAGATGCCGTAAAAATAGTCGAATCCGAGATCGCACGGTCCGCCGGTAAATGGCCGGGTGAAGTCTATGGCTTCGCCGCGGTCCCATCCCAGTCTGTAATCTTCGAGGCGTTGAACGCCTTTTTTGCGCGTCCAGTTTAATCCCACATGCCATTTGCCGATGCAAGCCGTGTGATATCCCTGTTGTTTGAGCAATGACGCGACGGTCATGCGGTCGGGTTCGATGAGGGGTTCTGAGTATCCATTGAGGACGCCGTTTTGCAGTCGGGTGCGCCAGCAGTAGCGTCCGGTTAAGACGCCGTAGCGCGAGGGGGAGCACACAGCGGAGCACGAGTGTACATCGGCGAAGCACATGCCTTCAGCGGATAGGCGGTCCATATTTGGTGTTTGGATTTTAGACTCTGGATTGAGGTAGCTGATGTCTCCATAACCGAGGTCGTCAAAGAAGATATAGACGATGTTGGGATTGGGCATTGGGGTCTCCTATAAGGTTTATCTGGCAGGCGCGATGAAGATTTTGTCGCCCTCCTTACACCCAAGTGTCTTTGAGGCGTTTTCGTGGTTGCGAGCAATCCTCAAGCGACCTTCCGCTGTCAGGAACGCAACCCACTCTCCCCGTGGCACGTCTCCATAGGTGGTGGCAAGCAACACCGTGAACGTCTGCTCCCCATAGCTGACCTGAAAACGGGTTTTGGGAGAGATGCCAAGTTTCTGCAGGTCGCCCTCGATAAATTCGGTGTTGATGTTGCCGTAGGTCGAGGAGATACTCTCTATCTTTGTGTAAGCCCCACCTTCCACAAATTCCGCAGACGACACATGATCCGGAGCGATGGTCGCATCTTTGTCTCGTTCAATCGCACCGGTCTCCAGATAGGCGTCGAGCGCACGCAACGCGGTTTCCCGTTCGATCTCTCTGAGGTTAACGTGTCCGTCGCGTGCCACAGACCAGAACACTGGCACACTCGGTGCCTTTACCGCTTTCTGGATATACGCCTGGGGTCCCTCCATTTCACTCTGGTTACTGACGAAGAGCAACGGGAGGCGTGGGGTATAATTCCATTCGTGGGGTTGCTCTGCATCTCGCACTTGCAGTGCCGCTCCCAACGCGAGCAAGCCGTCATAACCTTCCGAAGAGGTCTCGGCAATCAGTGTCACGATTGCACCGCCCATTGAGCTACCTTGAACAAGTACACGTTCAGGCGCGCCATAGGTTTGGACAATGTGCTGGCGTAGCAGTTCGATGTCCGCTACCGCATCGACGACGATCGCTCCGTTGCGGCGGTAGCTGGTAGATGCGATCATCCATCCATCGGCAAGCAAATGCTGGTACATGGGTGACTCTGTGCGAAAATCGGCGCTCAGGGGCGCATTTTCGGGGCGATAGCCGTGAGCCAGCAGCAGGAGTTTCCCGTTCCAGGACTCCGGCACGGCGATGACGAATTTTGATTGCTGGAGTTGACCTGTTTCGGTGCGAAATTTAACTGCCTCTGTAGCTGGGGCGAGCAGTCCGCCGATGAGCAAGAAACAGCACACCCCTTGCACGAGTGTTGAACGGTAGATCGTTTTCATGATGGCTCCTTGAAGGTTCCGACGGTGTTTTGATCAGTATCATTCTGTTCTTTGAGGATTTGTTTTTGGAGGTATTCGGGCAGTTTGAGGACGCGCTGGAAGTAGGTGGGTTCGTCAAAGCGCAGGTTATTATTTTTGAAGAGGGGACGGTCTGTGTCTCGGCTGAGGTCGCAGTCAAATCGGGCGAGGACGGATTCGCTCATGCTGCCCCCGCCGTCCGGGTTGATGTGACAGAGTCCCCAGGTGATGCCGCGGCCGTCGCCGTTGTCGGCAAATGCGTCGGGTACAAAGGGTCCGGGGGCGACGGGGGGTACCTGGAGCAGGGATTTCATTTCGAAATGGATGCCGTCGGGCGCGTATTGCACAGTGTTTTTTTCAGGTCCGTCCAGGCTGACGATTGCGGCGATGCCTTCTTTGTAGGGCCAGAGGCAGGTTTCGTGACCGGAGTTGAGGACGGGGTTTAGCGGGGATTTTTGGTATGGTCCTTCCGGATGGTCGGCTATGGCAACGCCCTGAGCGCGGATGATGTTTGCGCCGCCGCGTTTTTGGCCGGGCGAGCCTTTGTAATACATGTGGATTTTGCCTTTGTAGATAAGGGGGAAGGGGTCGTGTATGCAGTTGCAATCCCAGTCGTCGGGTCCACCGGGTTCTACGATCGGCCTACCCAGTCGCGTCCATGGTCCATGGGGAGAATCGGCGATGGCGATGGTGACGGGACACGAGTCGCCGCCCTGAATGACTTCGCTATATGCCTGGTGGTAGAGGTAGTATTTGTCTTTCCAGACGAGGATGTCGGGGGTGCAGTTTGAGCGCCAGCCAAATTCGCCTTTTGGTGGGCGCGTGGCGGCTGGTCCCTGTTCTTCCCAGTGAAAGCCGTCTTCGCTGGTGGCATACCAGATGTCCCCGAGGTCCCAATCGACAGAGGGGATGTCGTCGGTGGCGTTTTCGTGTCCGACGGGCGGGCTTTTTGTGCGCCGGCATGTGTACCAGACGTAATAGGTGCCGTCGATGCGGAGTACTTTGGATGGGTCGCGGCGAGAGACGTTGGGTTCTCGGGAGAATCCTTCGAGGGGTGAGTATTTGAAGTTGCTGAAGAATTCATTGCCGCGGTCTTCATGAGGGTTCCATATATCGTACATACGTTCCAGCGCCGCACTGAGTTCGCGATCTGGTTTTTCAAGTGACATTTTAGCGGGGAAGGGTGTTTGCATGGGAGTCCTTGGTGAAGAGGTGCTCGGTAGGGGTGACGCAGGTGTTGATCAGGCCAGCTATCCGATTTTTGCCTTCAAGGTATCGACGAGTCGTTTCGCATGGGACGATGCCGCAACCACTTTGTCGGGGTCAATCTGCGCGAGGATGTCGAACGAATGTTGCCCCTTTCCGTATTCGCCTTTCGAAACACCTGACCGCGTCGCGTTTTTTAGGCCGTTCAATACATCGTTTTTGGGGATTTTCTCAATATCAGGACGAGCGGGAAGCACCTTCCGGTTAAAGTCGTTTCCGTAGTACGCAACGAGACAGCCCTTGTCGGCAAGGAACCACGCTTCCATGCACTGCACCATCAGATGTACCTGGTCGTCCGTAGCGTCTGAGGGTTGGTCCCAATTATCGCGCGTCTTCAGGTGCTGCCAGGATCCCGTTGTCACGGGACCTTCGCTGTCAACCAACAGCATGATGAAGTCATTTTTTTTTGCCCCGCGGACTGCTGCACGAAAATCATTGAAAGCATCCCGCCGACTACCACTTGCGACTACGCTGGGCATTCGGCCTTCCAGGCCAGCCTTTCGGAAAAAATTGCTGAAACCCCGGCGACACTTTGTCCTCAGTGCCTTCGTTTCCCCGCCACCTTCCACAAAGACTTTGATGTTCACCAGCGATTCCCCCCCAGATCGCCCCTGGTCCACAAGTCCCCAAGGCTGTAACGGTTTAACCATTCGGTAAGGTCGGCCTTGTCAAGCCGGTGCATTTCCGTCTTGCCGTTGTGCTTTTCGCAGACCACGACGCTCTCCGGCGTATCGGTCAGGGTGTCCACAAGCATGTCGGAGTGCGTTGTGACGACAAGCTGACACCTTTGGGATGCCTCGCGCAACAGATCGCTGAGGACTGGTAGAACGTCGGGATGCAGACCCTGTTCCGGCTCTTCAATACACACCAGTGGTGGGAGATTCGGGTTGCAAAGGATAGTCACCAGACGCAGAAAGCGCAGCGTCCCATCGGATAATCGCCTTGCCGGGACCATGATATTTCCTTCCTGGGCGAAGAGCTGAACCGTTCCACCTTCAATGCTAATGTACAGGTCAAACACGCCTTCGTAGAGTTGGCGCATGGTTTCCAGAATCCTATCCTTGACTCTTGGGTCCCGCTCCAACCGATTCAGAACCAGCCCCAGATTACTTCCATCTTCGAGCAAAAAGTTATTGGGCAGATCGGTGGGTTGCGGCTGACGCAGCGTATGGAGGCCAAAAGAACTCTCTTGGCAGAGTAGTATGCTGTTGAACATCTCGCCAAGCCACGTCAATTCCCGGTATTGATCCGGGTCTTTCCGCTGGGCAAGAATGGATTGCTGTGGATTGATCTGTTCCAGGACTAATGAATGGCGCGGTTTACCACTGTTGAACGACTTACCACCGTAGTTTAGAAGGGCTTTACCGCTCATCAACTCGTAATAGATAAAGGGCGTTTCTTCAGAGCTGTATGCCTCTTCTATCCGTTCTTCTATCAACTCGAACTGCTGGCCCCTCTCTGCCAGCCCGAGGGAATATCGCAGTGCCGATCCTCTTGGAGTATCTATAATCACTTCGATATGGGCTGGCGATGCTTGGGGATCTCCTCGCCAAATCCAGTCGCGGATGCCTCCTCCTTCCCGAATTGGGACTGTGAGGTCTCTGGGCGTGGCTTTTAGCAGGCCAATCGCCTCAATAAAATTGGACTTACCGGAGCCATTGGGGCCGATAAGCACATTCAGGGGACGAAGTTCCAATGCTTCGGTATCAGGCCCGAAGGAGAGCAGATTTTTCAGTTGGATGCGCTCTATAAACATGTTTCGTCCTTGTTCATCAGTTTGCTTTCGGGTTCTTGCATGCGAATTAATAACACGCCCTGTTCTGGTGTCAAGAGAATACCGCGAACGGCGGATCGCTTTTTAATAGCCCTCTTATGATCTCTGATGATAAATGTCCAGCAGTTTTTCAGACAGGGACTCGACGAGGTGGCGGTGTTGTTCTGATGCGATGAGGTTCTGGCGTTCGTCTTCTGTGGGGTTGTCTTTTAAGTTGAAGAGGGCGTGGTGTTTTAGTTCGCCTTCTACGATGAGTTCTTGCCCGACGATCAATTTCCAATCGCCATCTCGCAGCGAGAGCATGGGTCCCATGATGTAGTCGTCGTGCAGGACGAGGGGATGGGGTTCAAATTGGTCATCCCGCAAGCCGGTGAGAAAGGGTGCGATGCTGGTGCTGTCTTCGGCAAATCCCGCGCGCGGGGATGTTTTGATGCCGACGAGGTCTGCGATGGATAAGATGAGGTCGTTGAGTCCATACGTGATGTGGCTTGTGCGCCCGGATGTCGCGTCGTTGCCGTCGCCGATGCTGCCCTGTTTCCAGAAGGCGATTGTGGGCACGCGATGGCCGCCTTCGTGGATGTGGGCTTTGCGACCGCGGTAGTAGCCGCTGGATTCTTTGCCCGCGTTTTCCGCGCCATTGTCGCTGGAGAAGATGAAGAGGGTGTTGTCGATAAGTTTGTGGCCGGGATTGCGCGGGTCGTCGTGGGTTTCGAGGTAGTTGAGCAATTGGCCGACTGCGACGTCGTTTTCGTATATGAAGTCGAGGCGTTCGGGTGTGTTGTGCTCGCAGCCGCCGACCTGGTCGCGCTGTTTGCCCCATTCGGTGCTTTCCCAGCCATTGGGATCGTTGGTGGTGGCGTGTGGGCGCGAGAGTTCGCGTTTGCCGTTTTTGAAGTGTGCCTGTCCTGTGATGGGAACGCCATTGAGTGCGTCGCACGGCGTATGGGGTGTGTGATTGGCGTTGGCGGCGTAGTAGAGGAAGAAGGGTTGTTGTTTTGTGTCTATCGAGAAATCCAACGGCGTGCTGGAAGTTCATGGATCCGGTTTTGTACAGGTCGTAACCCGCGATGTCGTGAGGACTTTTGCCGGTTGCGCCGATGCAGTGGCGGTTTTCGATCCAGCCCGCATTTTTAGAGGTTCCATGGCTTCGGTTGGTGATGAAGTGGTAGTCAAAACCGTGTTCTTCGGGGCAATCGGTCAGGGGTTGGCGCACGTCTGCGTCGTCCCATCCCTCGGCGGGTGAGCCGTCGGATTTTGTGTAGGTCAGGCCCACGTGCCATTTTCCCGAGATGCCGGTGCGATATCCGGCGTCTTTGAGGATGGTGGCGAGGGTGGGGCGTTCTTTTTCTATGAGTGGCGGATAGTGAGGACCAAAGGCGACTTTGTGTTTGAGTTGCGTGCGCCAGCAATAGCGTCCGGTGAGCAGGGCGTAGCGCGTGGGGGTGCATACGGTTGATGGTGTGTGTGCATCTGTAAAGCGCACGCCCAGGTGCGCGAGGCGTTCCAGGCTGGGGGTGTGGAGTTGTTCGTCGTCCTGGTTGCCGGTCCAGTCCTGATACGCGCTGGTATCGCCCGTGCCCATGTCATCGACGAGGAATATGATGATGTTGGGGTGCATAGATGTTCCTTTTTCTTATCCACGAAGGACACAAAGGACACGAAGGGACAGATCATTTCATGTCCAGGAGTTGAACGCTCAGATAAGAGGGTGTTTGAGAGGGTAAGAGGATGGCGCAGATGGTGTTTTCGCCAGGGGTCAGGAGATGGAATTCATCGGGATGGAGCAGGGCGCAGGTTTCCGAGATGGGTGCGGAGTGCTGCCTGACGCGCAGGCTGCGGATGAGTTGTCCATTGATGAAGATCTGGCAGTCGGCAGATGAGGCGACGTAGAATAGGGGCTTATCGGGACATTGATTCAGGTCAATTGTGGTGCGAAGATAGATGGGGGTGTCCGATGTGCTAAAAGGACCTTTTCCCGCGTTCCATGATGAATCGTCGAAGGCGGTTTGACACCAGTCGCCGCCGCAGTTCGGCAGGTTGGCGCGAGGCGAGGTGTGTATGGCGGGGAGCGTAGATACGTCGTCCGTGCTGTATCGCCATTCGGCGTTGGGACCGATGATGGTTTCAAATTGCGGGGGGTCCCAGAGCGTGGCGTGGATTTTGCCGAGTTCGTCGGGGTCAATTTTGGAGATTTTGCGGTCGTAGGTGAGCCAGCCGTTGAGTTCGTGTTCGACGTCGGTGATCTGGGTATATACGACGCCGTTGAGGGGCGTGAGGCCGACCATTGCGCGGAGGTTTTCGACCCAGAAGCG
>JAGWBW010000149.1:0-585 GCA_021295695.1 Candidatus Latescibacterota bacterium | reverse complement strand
TTCGTGGTCGTACCAGGTGTGACCCGGGATGCAGAGGTTGAATCCGCCCGCTTCGCCCAGGAGGACGATGCGGTCATTGGCGCATTGTTGCTGCGCTGTGGCGGGGTAGAAGGTGTAGTCGTGTATGTCGTATATGTCGCCCGTACCCATGTCGGCCCAGCCGCTGGCACTGGTGACGAGGCGAGAGGGATCGCGTTGTGCGACGAGGTCTGTGAGGCGTTCGGTGTCGTGCTGCCCCCAGCCTTCGTTGAAGATGATCCACTGGACAACACTGGGATGGTTGTGCAGCCAGTCCATTATGTTGTCAAATTCGGTCTTCCATTGTTGTGCGGCTTCGGGGGATACACTTTGTCCAAACTTGGGCATGCAGATCATGTCTTGCCAGACCAATAGGCCGAGCCGGTCACAGTGATAGTACCAGCGGTCGGGATGGGTTTTGACGTGTACGCGCACCATGTTGCAGGCGATTTGTTTGAGGTACTGAAGGTCGAAGAGGATGGCTTCGTCAGATGGCGGGGTCAAGATGCCGTCGGGCCAATAGCCCTGGTCCAGGGGACCGAGTTGAAAGATGGGTTTGTCGTTGAG
>JAGWBW010000405.1 GCA_021295695.1 Candidatus Latescibacterota bacterium | reverse complement strand
TGATCTCGTCTTTGTAATCGGCACTTAGTTGTGATTTTACATATTTTAGATCATACTCGGAAAACGCGAGGTTATATATTAGATCGCGAATTATTTTTATTGCTTTGCCACTGTTCTCGGATAAGCCATGAATAGAGATGGTCTGGTATGTGTCGCTGGTCGTGAGAGTTAGATGGGTGCCCAGTGCTTCAAGTTGATCAATGTGCCCCTGTTTTTTTGCCGTCTCCCAAATCAATTTTCTGACTGTTTGTGCAAGGCCAATCTGCGAAGGGAAGTCCGCACCGGTTCCCGCGCCGAGAAAGACAATCTCAATTTTGGTGAGGGGAGCGCGTTTGTCGATGCGGTAAAAAATGTGGTGGTTGGGAATTTCGGCAAACGCAGATATGGGACCAAGTAGAACAAAGCTAAATATCGGGGTTAAAAATCTCGTCATTGAGTATCACCTTTTGAGAAGTGATTGTCTCGGCCTTTCTCCGCCATTTTTTTCTTTTCCATACAAATAGTGCGACAATACCGCCTAATAGCGTTAGCCAACCGACCAACACCAATACTATACCTACATATTGTCCAAAGGTTCGGGACCTTCGCGGAGGCGGTTGTTTCTTTGTGAGGGAGTGGGTGATTGAATTGTCATCTTTCAGATATTGATCGATGATGCGCGGAATGTCTTCTGCGCGGATGGATTTAAGGTCTTGTATCAATTTTGGATATAGCAAGGGATCACCGGCGTGGGCAAATGCGCTGCCAAATGAATAAGCCATGCCTGAGCGGTTATAAAATGCGGAGTACACATTGAATTCTGCATCAGAAATGGTTTTCAGATTTACCAATGCCACATGGATCATGTCCTGGATCGTATTTCGGGATGTATTATGGGGCAGTTTTGCATAGCAGGTCATCAAGCCGAATCCCTTATAGCTGCCTACTGATACGCTGAAAGATTTTGCGAGCCGAGAATTGACCAGAGAAGTACTCAGAGAATTTGAGGGCTTTTCCAGCAGACGTTCCACAATGAGCAGACCCGCATAGTCGCGGTTGCCTAAATTGGGTGTGTACCAGCCCTTTCTGAATATGGTAAAGCTGAGATTGTTTGATTAATCTCTTTCCAAGCACGTCGCGGTTGGGGGATGGCCGCGCGTACAATTTGACAGGTGTTATATCATTGCCATAAGCTGCGTCGAGTTTGGTGAGGACATGGTCGATATCTACATCGCCGATGATAACGATGAGTCTTTTTTGCTCGCGCAGGAAATTTTCGTAGTAATCTTTCAACCCAACGGGTTCGAGTTGTCGAATAAATGTCTCCGCGCCGAGGCCATCAAAATTTTTCTTTTTATAGATCAAACCAAAAAAATAATTCGTAGATCGGCGTTCTGGTTGTACCAGTCTTTGGCTTCTTTCTGTCAGTACGATCTTTTTTTCTTTTTCAACGACTTCTTCATCGATTATTGTATCGTAATATATGTTGCGGTCTATCTCAACGGCGAGGTCAAATTTGTCCTTTGGAAATCTGAGTGTAAAGCGCGTGAAATGATAAGACGTCGCGGCGCCACTTTGCCCGCTGTTCTCGGCGATAATCTGGTTGAGTTCGCCCGGTTCATAGCTTCCCCTGTCTATCATAATATGCTCTAAAAAGTGGAGTCGTCCTTGTTCTCCTTCGGCTTCATCTGCAGAACCCGCGCAGTAGAAGGTCTGGTATTCAAAGGATGGGATGGTGCGATCGACGACGATGACGGCGTCGAGTTTGGGGTTGATGGTGTAGTGCTGTGCGACGAGTGTTTCCGATAATGTCGCTGTGCCGATAAGCTCGTAGGCCGTGCAGGTACACGGCAAGAGGCATGCAAGAATAATAATGTGTGCGTAGTGCTTCATATTAGATATTCGCGGTAGAGGCAGACGCGACCAGCCCGGTCGGTCACTCCACATCGTAAACACAACGAAAACCGATGGACCCACTTGTCGTGCGTGGAAAAAAGCGGCGTCTTATTGTTGCACGCATATCTTGAGGGAGCGGCGACGTAGCCCCTCCTCGCACT
>JAGWBW010000148.1:13351-13876 GCA_021295695.1 Candidatus Latescibacterota bacterium | reverse complement strand
CGCAAGCGCAGGTCGCCATGACAGAGTTACAGCGCCTCGCCGGACTCTCCTCGAATTGGGATTGGTCCACATGTGCGGTGATCGCACGCGAATGGAAATATCTGGATCCGGTACGTGCGTTCTGCGAAACCTACCACATCCCGGTACAGATGGGGAACGAAGAAATCCCGAGCTTCTGGCACCTGCGGGAAACCCGGGAATTTGTTGAATGGCTACGTGGACGAGATACCCGCCTGGTAGAAGGTGCGGATTTGGCCGATTGGGTAGATGCACATCCCCCAGGACCCTGGATTGAACTGCTGCGGGAAGCCCTGGACGAGCACGCCCTGGAAACAGGCGGCGCGGAAGTGCCAGTTGACCACTTCATCGAGTGGCTGGCCGAGTGGGGGCGAGATATACGCCGCCGCCAGCGCGGACTCTTGCTGTTGACCGCACACCGCGCCAAGGGATTGGAGTTTGATCATATAGCGGTACTCGACGGAGGCTGGGACAAAGTCGATAGGAGTGAAGACCCGGATGCACCGC
>JAGWBW010000148.1:0-13214 GCA_021295695.1 Candidatus Latescibacterota bacterium | reverse complement strand
CGGCTCGGTTCTGCACCGCACATCCGGCGACTTGCAGTCGGGAACCCTGGAACTCGCACGTCAATATCGGCGGCCCAGTTTGCGCGAGGTCAATCTGGGATTCGCAGGGCGTCACTATACTCGCCATCCTGTACATCGTGCGATAGCCTCCCTGTCGCCGGGCGATCCGATAGAGGCGCGGATTGCCAAAACTGGATCCTGGGAATTGCTGGATCAGTCCGGGATGGTGGTGGGACGTCTTGCTCAGGCGTTTGAACCTCCATCGGGAATGCGGTGCAAGTCTGCCACAGTCTTCGCCATCGTGGATTGGAGCCGCGAAGCATCGGAGCCGCAGTACCGCGACCACGAACTGGTATTCGAGCCGGAGCGCGAGTAGCACATCAAAATCTGTTTATTCAGAATTTTCCTTGATGATTTGGCGTCTTATTGGTACACGTTATACGCGATGTGTGACTTCAAATTGGAGGTAAAGATGATGGCCAGCATGACAATACGCAATCTTAGCGACGACATTAAGCAGCGTCTGCGCATCCAAGCGGCTGAGCATGGCCATTCAATGGAAGAGGAAGCGCGGATAATTTTGCGTGCTGCGCTTATTGAGCACACGCCTCCCATCAATTTAGCACGCACTATACACGATCGATTCGCGCCCCTGGGCGGTGTGGAACTGGATATACCGCCGCGCAAGCCGATGCGCGCCCAACATGCGCCTACTCTTGAACAGGTCCAAGAAATCACAAAAAAAGTCAAACTCAATGTGACACAAGCCATATTGGAATCTTGATTCATGCAATATGCCTATCCCTGCAATCTGATTCCCGACCACGAAGAAGGCGAGGGATTCATCGTGACCTTCCCCGATGTACCCGGAGCCATAACAGGGGCGCAAACCAGGGAAGAATCTCTTCTCTTAGCCGAAGATGTCCTCGTCGCCATGCTCGCTGTGTACGTCCAACAGCAACGAGAAATCCCAACGCCAAGCCCTGTTGCCGACGGTCAGGAACTCGTCGCAGTACCGCCTATCGCCGCCGCTAAGCTGGCGCTCTATACGGCCATGCGCGAGCAAGGGATCACTGGGGACGCGCTCGCCATTCGTTTAAACCTGAGCGATTCAGCTATCCGCAAGTTGCTCGATCCGGACTGCTACTCCCATATTAGTCAGATCATGAGGGCACTCCGAAATGTTGGACGCAGCCTGGTCATAGAAGACAGAGCGGCATAATCGCCCATGATTTTTGTAGTGTAAAAAACTTTCTGGATTGCGGCTTTAAGCCTGCCGCAATGACAAAGACACGATCCTGCCCCGTAATGCCTGCCCCTGCCTGCTTTAAGCAGGGGCCGCGATGACGGCTTTCAGACACATGCAAAAAAATAAAAACAGGAGTTCTATGTGAGCGCACCACCAATTCCAGAACGTCCACCCATACCGGGTGTCAAACACATCGTCGCAATCGCCAGTGGCAAAGGTGGTGTGGGCAAAACGACGACTGCGTCAAATCTGGCTGTGGCAATGGGATTGATGGATGCGGATATTTACGGTCCCAATGTACCGATCATG
This sequence comes from Candidatus Latescibacterota bacterium, assembly GCA_021295695.1. Taxonomy (GTDB): domain Bacteria; phylum Latescibacterota; class UBA2968; order UBA2968; family UBA2968; genus VXRD01. Next base: position 11,656 of record JAGWBW010000148.1, on the reverse strand, counting down.
ATGGGCAGCAAAGCGCAGCCACAAATGACACCGGAACAAAAAATTGAACCACTTGATTGCTACGGTGTAAAATTTGTATCTTTGGGACTGATCGCTGGCGATGGTGTCCCTATTATCTGGCGCGGGCCGATGTTGGCAAAAATGGTAACCCAATTTGTTGTCTGGTCATTGACTTGCCCCCAGGCACCGGCGATGTGCAACTGACCCTGACTCAATCGACCCCTTTGGATGGCGCTGTCATCGTGACAACACCCCCTCTGGTCGCTCTGGAGGATGTACGACGCGGCGTCGAAATGTTTCACACCGTTGAAGTACCCGTACTGGGTGTAATCGAAAACATGAGCACTTATATATGTAGCAAGTGCGGCACAGAAACACCGATCTTTGGTCAGGGTGGTGGCGAACGCACGGCAAAAGCCTATCACGTCCCATTTTTAGGCGCGATTCCCCTGCACCTACAGGTACAAATGGGAAGTGACACGGGAGAACCAATTGTCGCCTCTGATCCCGACTCGCCTCTAACAAAAATATACCACGACATCGCCGATAGCATCTGGCGATCTCTGGAAATATGAAAACTGCATCCACAATCGCGTATCATAAAAAGGTGGTCGTTATGCGAGCACCTTTTTTTATTTCTCCCTTGAAAACTATACACCCGTTCAGTATATTTAATGTTGTTTTCCGAAACCACCCTTGCCACTGGTGCGTCAAAGGTCTTGTAGAATTCAGGCATATTCCAACCTGTGAGGATAAATGATGTTGCAGCGTATAACGGTTATACTCGGGATTCTAATGGTTCTTTGGACGTTTTCGGGTTGCAGTGAGGAAGCCACTGCTGATAAGGCATCTTCTGATAGCAAGGCAAAGACCACTTCAACCAAAGCTGATTCTGCTAAGGCTGACTCTGCCAAAGTTGCCGCAAAGCAGAAGCGAAACAAACAACAGAATCCAAAGGCCAAAAAGCAACCAAATCCCAGGCGCCAAAATCAAAAACCGCGAGTCGCCGAAGGAGTCCCCGTAAAAGTATCTGTCGTGGGAACGGGCAAAATCTCCCAGCATGTACTCTACAGTGCCACAGTAGAAGCCGAGGAGACCATCGATATTTATGCGCGAGGCTCCGGGTTGGTGCGGCGCGTACTGGTCGAAGAGGGGGCGCAGGTGCGCGAGGGCCAGATAATGATCGAGCTGGTTGACGACGAATTAAAGCTCAATGAAGCCGAAGCAAAATTGGCGTATCAAAAACTGGAAAACCAGCTCAAGCGAAAAGAGGAGCTATTTAATCGACAACTTTTGGCCAAAGAAGAATACGAAGACCTCAAGATCAATGTTCAACAGAGCAAAATTCGGTGGGAACGCGCTCAGCTATCCCTCGATTATGCGCGCGTGCGTGCGCCGGTAAGTGGGGTCATTTCAAAGCGCTCGGTCAAGCTGGGCGACCGCATTGGTGCCAGTACAAAGCTCTACGAAATGGTCAACTTGAGTCGCTTAATCGCCTATGTACACGTACCCGGGCAAGGCATGCACAATTTGGCGGTTGGACAGCCCGCACTCGTGACAACAGATTTTTTGCCCGGCACACAATTTCAAGGAAAGATATTGCGTATCAGCCCTGTAGTCGATCCCGGATCGGGCACATTTAAAGTAACTCTGGAACTGAAATCAAAGAATCGGCTGCTGCGGCCCGGCATGTTTGTCAATGCACACATCGTCACAGCGACCCACCCCAGGGCCGTGCTCGTACCCAAACGGGCTGTGGTGTACGACGATGGCATGCCACACGTATTTGTCGTGTCGGACAGCACGGTCAACAAAGTCCGCTTTGAAATGGGCTTTGACGACACCGAATTTGTCGAAGTAGTCGCGGGTGTAAAAAAAGGCGATCAGATTGTAGTGGTGGGACAAAATGGTTTGAAGGATAAAGCCAAAGTACGGATCATCGAAGGTGAAGGGTTACGCATTCCCGCGAAGCCAGATTCAACTGGGGAACAAGCAGAAAAGACATGATGAGGTATCTTTCGTTCTTGTCGTTGTTTGAAAATAGCGAATCGCAGACTTTAATATGTAGGCGGTTCGCTGATTTTTTATGCGGAGCGGATACATGGAGAACAATATGGAATCGGAAGCTCGGAACAATGTAAAACGGGATTTTTCTCAAACATTTGCAATTACGACCCGGCGGCCCGTAGCGATCTTTATGGTCGTTCTGGCCGTTGCCGTATTTGGTTATGTGTCATATCAGCAGTTGCCGCTAAATATGATGCCCGACATTTCATATCCAACACTAACAGTGCGTACCGAATATCCCGATACCGCACCCGAGGAAATTGAAAATTTAATCTCAAGGCCAATTGAACAGCGCCTGGGAGTGGTGAGCAATCTCGTGAGTATTACATCGATCTCCAGACCTGGCATGTCCGACGTGATTTTGGAATTTGGCTGGGATACCAATATGAATGATGCCGTGCAAACAGTGCGCGAAAATCTCGACCGCCTCAATTTGCCACGCGGAGTCAATCGCCCGTTGATTTTGCGCTACGACCCGACCCAAGACCCGATAATGCGCGTGGGGATTTACGGCAAAGAGAACATGTATGTGTTGCGCCATATTGCCGAAGAAGAAATCAAGCAAGAACTGGAGGCACTCAAAGGCGTAGCTGCGGCGCGTGTAAAAGGTGGCCTCGAAGAAGAAATCCGGGTTGAGATCAGCGAGCGGCAATTGGCACTGATGGGACTCAATATCAACACCATCAACCGGCGGTTGCAAGAAGAAAATGTCAACCTGGCTGGCGGCAGCTTGCTGGATGGACAAACCCAGTACCTCGTGCGTACTCTGAATGAATTTCGCACCATCGATGAAATTGCCAATCTGGTGGTGGGCGACCGCAATAATATTGAAATCCGCGTAAAAGATGTGGGACAGGTTTATCGCACGCACAAAGAACGGGAGATCATCACACGGGTCAATGGTGTAGAAAGTGTAGAAATCGAAATTTTTAAGGAAGCCGATGCCAATATCGTGGCGACAGCACAGCGCGTGCGAGACCGCCTATTTGGCACGCCCGAGCAATTGGCATACATAGAAAAAATCAAAGCGGGCGAGATCGAAGCAGCCAAAGCCAACGACCGGCGGGAACAGGTGCGCCAATTTGTGCAAATGAAGGAAATGACGAGTTTTATCGTTTTTACATTACCCGAAGACGTGGATATGGAAATGCTATCCGACCAATCGACATTTATTGAGTCATCGGTCAATGAAGTCAAACAAACCGCGCTGATAGGCGGGTTGTTGGCGATACTGGTTTTGTACATCTTTCTTCGCAATCCATCTCACACGGCTATTGTGGGCCTCGCCATCCCAATTTCAATTGTGGCGACATTTGCCCCCATGAACATCTTTGGCGTATCCCTGAATATCATGTCCCTGGGCGGATTAGCACTCGGTATAGGCATGCTGGTTGACAACGCCATTGTGGTATTGGAAAGCATTTTTCGATGCCGAGAAGAAGGCGACGATATGGTTTCAGCCACCATCCGGGGAACGGGTGAAGTCGGCGGAGCGGTTTTTGCATCCACGCTGACAACTGTGGCGGTGTTTTTTCCCATTGTATTTGTCGAGGGCGTGGCCGGGCAGATTTTCGGCGACATGGCACTAACCGTTGTTTTTTCACTCCTGGCATCTTTGGGTGTCGCGCTATTTTTTATTCCCATGCTGGCTTCGCGGCAAATGCATCTGTCACGCGGCGATAGCGAAAAACAAGGCGGGCGTCTGATGCAGTCTGAAGTATTGCAGTTGCGCTCGGTGGCGTGGTTGCTCGAGGGCATGGGTCTGAAAAACAGGGACGAAAATGCGCTTCAATATCACGCCATGAATTTTCGCACGCTATTGATGCGCGTGCCAATTGGCTTTGCCTACTTGTTGGGCGAATATGTCATCCGCACATTGTGGCTTGCAAGTGTAATCGCGATTGTGGCACTCAAAGCCGTATTCACCGTATTGGCTGTTCTTCTGTACCCCATTATCTATCCCGGATGGGGACTTTATTGTTGGCTCGGTTCTGGACCATTATGGCGTCAGGAAATAAATCGCCTGTGGGAACCTCTGTGCGCCTGGGCAGCGGAACAAGACCTGTTTGGCAAAGCATGGGTGCGGATAATATGGGACGATTTGCTGATGTTTGTAACACCCCAAAATTTGGGACGCGACCTGAGTGTGCAAACGAAATGGACAGGGAGGACATTGAAGCGTCTGTTCCGCTGGGTTTGGAAGCACGCGATCTGGAAGCGCATCCTGGGAATCACACCCGTGATCCTGGGCGCGGTGGGCCTTTTGCTACTTTTTGTGCTCGGCGCGGTTTATTTTCTTCTTCGATTCCTGATTTTTACCACACTCATATTAACCGGCAAAATACTTATTTTGACGCTCATGTTTGTGTTTTTGACCGGATTGGTCGCATTGCTGGTAATCGCCCTTGTCCTGTTGCCCATCCTCGCGCCAGTGCTGTTTTTGTTTGAGCGCGGTTTTGGAGCCGTTCGGAACGCTTACACGCCGTTTATCCGCTGGGCTTTGCACAACAGACTGAGCATTGTAGCAGGTGCTGTGGTACCTTTTGCGATATGCTGGATGGTCTTGTTGCCCCAATTGGGCAATGAACTAATCCCACAGGTACATCAGGGCGAATTTAATGTGGATATTGGTTTGCCCGTAGGTACGCCGCTCGAAATGACTGATGAGACCCTGAAGCTCATCGAGTCGAGGGTGATGAATACATATGATGTGGGCGCAATTTCTTCGACAGTTGGCGTGGATAAAACCGATATCTCATCATCCGATCAAGGCGAGCACACCGGGGTAGTCTCTGTGGTGCTGGAGAATATCGAAACAGAGGACCGGGGAAATGTACTGGCGAGTTGGGGGCAAGACCTCCTGACATTGCCCTCACGTATTTGGGGCGGCATCAAAGGGGAAAGTGTTTTGGCCCAGCGCGAAGACGTATTAATGGCTGATTTGAGAAGTAAGCTTTCCGATTTGCCGCAGATAAAAGCCGATTTTTCGCGCCCTGCCCTATTTAGTTTTAAGACGCCTATAGAGGTGGAAGTTCGCGGTTATGATTTGCCAACATTGACCCAATTGGGGCGCGAGGCCGAGCGGGTGATGAGCGAAATTCCCGGACTTTACGATGTGAAATCGAGCCTTCAGCGCGGCAACCCGGAAGTGCAAATTGTCTATAAGCGCGACTTGTTAGCCAAATACAACTTGAATGTGCGTCAGGTAGCTTCGCTGGTGCGCGAAAAAGTACAGGGCAATGTGGTGACGCGATTTCGAGAGGCCGACCGGCGCATTGATGTGCTGGTGCGCGTAGATGAGGCCGACCGCGCCGGAGTAACTGAACTGCGTCGGCTGGTGGTGAACCCGGGGCGACAGCAAGTGCCCATTCGCCTATCTGCGGTAGCCCATATTGAAGTACACGAAGGACCGAGTGAAATTCGGCGCATAGATCAACAGCGCGCGGTTCTGATTTCGGCCAATGTGAGCGGTGTGGATTTGGGAACGATGACCGCTATGATTCAACAGGCGTTGGAGACAATGGAAGTACCCCAGGATGTGTCGATGGTCATTGGCGGGCAAAACAAGGAAATGGAAACGTCTTTGAACAGTTTGACCTTTGCATTGGGTCTCGCAATTTTTCTCGTGTACATCGTAATGGCCTCGCAATTTGAATCATTCCTCCATCCATTCGTCATTATGTTTAGCATTCCACTGGCACTGATTGGCGTAATCGTCATACTGTTCGTCACTGGCATACCCCTTTCAGTCGTGGTCTTTTTGGGCGTTATCATGCTGGCGGGTATTGTCGTGAACAATGCCATCGTACTCGTGGATTATATCAACCACCTGCGGCGTAGCGGGATGTCCAAACTGGATGCAATTGTCCAGGCTGGCGAAGTGCGGTTGCGCCCCATCTTGATGACCACATCGACAACCGTGTTGGGATTATTGCCCATGGCACTCGGCCTGGGCGATGGCGCAGAAATCCGCACGCCAATGGCGATTACCGTCGTGGCCGGGCTAATCAGTTCTACCCTTTTAACACTGGTAATTATACCAACGGTATATTCGCTGATGGACCGCGGCGAGTGACCAGCCCCAGCCCTCAGTCTCCAGCCCCTATTTTTTTCCAATTGACTTTTGACAACTTTCCATTTTCTTAAACACTTGTAGTTTTTTGTGGCAAAGCAAGCAAATACTCGGTAACTTTTTGGGCGTTTTTTCGTCTAATCCTTGTAACAACAATAGCCACCTCATTTGTAGCAATATGGAGATTCGAATTAATCTTTGCCCATGTGAATACAAGTGCCCAGGAAGAGCGAAGGGAAATGCGCCTGACGCTAAATGAGTGTGTGGAGATTGCACTGACGAGCAGTGCCCAGATTGAGCAATTTAAGTACACGGTTGCGATTGCTGAGACCCAGGTAGATAATGCGCGGAATAGTTTCTTCCCCACCAATTCTAATATGTCATGGGGGATCAATCGCAGTGTTTCGGGACCGCGTGAGGGGCAAGTTCTGGATCAGACGACGGGCACTCTGGTACAGTTATTGGGGGAAGACCGAATTGGTGGTGGGCAGAGTTTCAGAATTGGTGGACTGTCAATGCCAATTTATAACGGTCAGATCATCTCCCAGCTATCGAGCGCGAAAAACAGTCTGATGCAAACGCAAATGCAACAAGCTGGCAATCGCCAAACGATCATTTTTCAAACCAAACAGCGCTATTTTCAACTGTTACAAGCCATCAAACTATTGGAAGTCCAGCAAGAGCGCGTACGAGTATCTGAAGAAAGCCTGCGCAGGGCAGAGACATTATATGAGATTGGGTCCGCTGCAATTTTACAGGTGACGAATGCAAGATCAAATCTGGCGGGTTTGCGCGCAACCCTGATTCAGCGAGAAAACGACGTGAGCATCGCTCAGTCAAACCTGGCATTTACAATGGGTCTGGGCACGGATGTAGATATTATTCCATCAGAAGAAGAGTTTGAACTTTTGTCTCCGAAATATTCTTTTCTCGATGCACTATCCATCGCGCTAAAAGAACACCCCGACATTTTGGACAGCAAGTACGGTATGTTGTCTGCCCGAGACACTTATAATGCGACGAGAAAAGGGTTGTACCATCCCAGCATAACGATGAGCACGGGTGCTTATAGCTGGAGCATTGGTAAGGATGAGGAGTTTGGCGGTATAGAAGACCTATTCCTCAAAAACTATGGCTATAGCCTTAGTCTCAACGTGACCATGCCCCTTTTTAACTTCAATACGAGCAACAACCTGAAACGTCAAAAGTTGCAGTATTTGCTTAGCCAGGAGCGGTTAGATCAAGCCAAACGACAGAAAGCATTGACCATTCGACTGCGCTATCTCAACCTGGAGCGCTTTCGGCGTTTGATCGAAGCAAATGAAGTGGCAGTGGAAGCGGCTGAAGAAAATTTCAAGTTGGAAGAAGAGCGGTATAATTTTGGCGGAGGAACTTTTCTGGAACGGTTGACCGCTCAGCGCGATTTGTTTAATGCACGCAATAATCTGGTGCAGTCAAAATACAACTATTTGATCGAAATGTCGAATTTGGAAAACGAAATCGGCACACCTGTTGTCGGAAATCCTGAATAATACGGAGGCGAGTTTATGGGTATGTTTTATCGAACTGGTATGGGATTGGTTGCGGCTGCTCTGATCTTGAGCATGGCTGTACCTGCCCAGGCTGTGGGTAAGGACTTTTTGATGCGATCAAAATTTCACGGCGCGCTGATGTTTGGCCTGGGCGGCGTTCTGGTTAAGCAAGCAGTCGATGCAAAAAAAGAGGCCAATGACGCTTATGATCTTTACAAACAAGCTGGCACCTCTGCATTAGCACGAGAGTTTTACGATAATTCCAAACGCCATGACACCCGCGCCGCAGTATTGGGTGTGGCGGGCGGTGCAACCATTCTTTTTGCCGTGCATCTGTTTCTGAAAGAAGATGAGGGGGGGTTGCCTCCCCCAAAGATGGATCGAGGCATTGTGAACATCAAGGGCGTGGCATTAGATATAAAAGGCGATGTGTTTCAGAGAAAGATGCAGGTACAGCTTAAAAAAGGGTTTTGAAGTATGAAAAATAAAAAAAGGGTCAATGCTCGCGTGAGTGTTGACCCTTTTTTGCATGGTATTTGTGGAGGGCGTTTGACATGCCATCGGGTAAGACACATACGCGGATTGATCTTTTTTTGTTGGTGGTCATCATCGGTATAGGAGCCTGTTTTTGGGGGCCTCTCGTCGAATTTTTTGGACGCGATGAAATGGTCGAATACGGAACTGTCTTTGTGATTGCCTATTTATTTGGCACGTTTTTACTATCGCCCGATCTGGACTTAAAGGCCAGTGACCCGTTGAAGAACTGGGGAATTTTGCGTTTGCTGTGGCGGCCTTATTCTCATATTTTCAAACACAGAGGGCTTTCTCATACGCCGATTCTGGGCACCCTGACCCGCGTTCTTTATATTTTCGTAGTGGTGTACGCACTCACAGCTATGGCTAACGCATTCTTTGACTTGGGTTGGAAAATGTCGTTTGACGACTTGAAGAACATGGATTTCAAAATCATTATATGGGCACTTGCGGGGCTGTGTTTGCCTGATCTCTTTCACATTTTGGCCGATCACACACTTAAAAACGCCCGTTGACTTCTGGTATAGCACCCTTTATATTGCACACCCGCAGGCTCAAAGCATTGGGAGACATGTTGAACTGGCAACGCAAAAATTTTTCAGTGCTGGTCATTCCAGACGATGGCTCAAGAACCCTGAAGTTTAAGCTCACTTATCCCATGCTGTTGGGGATAGGCTTGGGATCGGCCTTTGCGCTGTGTATGGTATTTATCGGTCTGTTTTTTTTCTGGAGAGCCACATATTGGAAACACACTGCACAAACGCTTGAACAGGACAATGAACGCCTGTACGCTGATGTTACCCGCGTGGATGAATTGGCGCAAGTGATAACCCGCATGAAAGTCGGAGAGCAAAAACTGCGTTCTATATTGGTCAGTCACATCGGCTTGTCGCCAACACCCGATGAAATGCTGTACATTGAGGATGACTATGCAGTTACAACGCTATTGGTGCAAAACAATCAGCGCGTGGGTCTGGATATCCACTGGGTTCCCGCAATCTGGCCAGTATCCCCTTCTCTTGCATGGGTGGCACGCGCGTTTGAAGCAGAAGACAACTGCGTCAACGGGTTATCTCCGACGGGCATATTCAAAAATCGCCATTCGGGGATTGATATCGCCGCCAATGAAGGGACGCCCGTGCAGGCCACAGCCGATGGACAGGTAACATTTGCAGATTTCGATCTCGAGTTGGGGTATATGGTGGTTATTGATCACGGTGGCATTTATACGACGCGGTATGGTCACAATCGCGCACTGCTGGTCAAAGAAGGGGAGTATGTTAGGCAAGGGCAATACGTTGCACTGGTGGGCACCTCAACGCAAAGCCGTGGGCCTCATTTACACTACGAAGTTATCGAAGGAGGACGGGCATGCAATCCGCGCGATTTCTTACCTCAAAAATAGCGAAGTTTAACAAGCAAAACCATGTAGAAGCCATCAATACAATTGTGGGCGAAGGATCGGTTGTGGAAGGGCACTTTGAGGTCACCGATAGCATTCGCATAGATGGGACTTTTCGCGGAAAGATCACGTCTTCTGGTTCACTTGTCGTCGGTACTCATGGTGAGGTGGATGCCGATTTGATCCAGGTAAAAGATGCGGTCGTTGACGGATGTGTCAAAGGGCCTCTGGATGCTTCGCGCTCAGTAAGGCTTGGCTCCAGTGCTGAGGTCAATGGCGATATTACGACTCAGGTACTGGTAGTCGAAGAAGGTGCTGTGCTGCACGGGACATGTGCTGTAGCACCCAATACTGTAGATATAGAAAAGCAGGAGGATATGGACATAGCAAAACAAGATAATGTCAAACAAGTGGCAGATTGATCAACACTGCGATAAAGAAAAAACGCGCGTTTATGACGCGCGTTTTTTTTGTTTCTCCAGATAGCTAACCCGCTGATACTGCATCTTGTTCAGCACAGGCTCTGATAACGACCATTGGGCAAAAGACGCTGTGCATTGTGTTGGCTGAGTTTGACCTCCATTAAAACATCGTTACCTTTGTAGTCCGTGTGCAAAATTTCGCCAATTCGGTAGAGTTCTGACAGAAGTTTGCCTTCGTGTTGCGGAATCTGAACCACGAGCGTCAAGCGGTCACCCTCAAGATAATTGTAGATCGCCCACCGCAGATCTTTGAGTCCCTCGCCCGTTTCAGCGGAAAGCCAGACCGCATCGGGATATGTCGCCATTAGATATTTACGTCGGGTCCGGTCGTCTAACAAATCATTTTTGTTAAACACCAGCATCGTCGGCCTGTCAGCTACGCCGAGTTCGCCAAGCACCTCAATCACCGTGGCGATGTGTTCTTCACAAGCTGGATGGCTGACATCAACGACATGGAGCAACAGGTCGGCTTCGATTGCCTCTTCAAGGGTACTGTGAAAAGAAGCAATCAGATGGTGGGGCAGCTTTTTGATAAAACCAACGGTATCGGACAAAAGAATATCGCGGTTATAACCGAGGGAAACGCGCCGTGTGGTGGAATCGAGGGTGGCAAAGAGCCGATTCTCAATCAATACATCGGCACCGGAAAGGGCACGCATAAGCGTGGATTTGCCCGCATTGGTATAGCCGACAAGCGCTGCGCGAAAAATATCGGTGCGTTGTTTGCGGGCTATTGCGCGTTGCATGGCAATGCGGCCGAGTGCTTGTCTGAGGATGGTAATGCGGCGGTTGGTCGCGCGGCGATCTACTTCGAGCTGCGTTTCACCCGGCCCGCGCGTCCCCACGCCGCCAGTGCCACCAGTACCGCCAGCCTGCCTCGAGAGATGGGTCCATTGACGGGTTAACCGGGGCAACATATAGATAAGTTGAGCCAACTCGACCTGTGTTTGCGCTTCTCGAGTCCTGGCGCGGCTGGCAAAAATGTCCAGAATAAGTCGGCTGCGATCGATAATTTTAACTTCAAGCAGGGTTTCGAGATTGCGGGTTTGTGCCGGCGAAAGGTCTTCGTCAAAAATAACGACTTGTGCATCGCATTCTGCGACCTGTTCCACGAGTTCTTCGGCCTTGCCGCGACCAATGAGATACGCGGGGTCTCTGCGCCGGCGTTCCTGAAGCACCTGCACAACAACGTCAACACCCGCCGTATCCGCCAAAAGGCCGAGTTCGTCAAGCGTGTCTTGTGCTTCATCGAGTGAGATGCCGGGCAGCGCAAGCCCGACGAGTATGCCCCGCTCAAGCGCGTGTTCTTTTGTGAGATCGTGCATATTTGCCATATACTGTCCTATCTAAATCGTCTTAAAATTTGGCCTTATGATGGAGGCGATTTCTTCCGCCCGTTCCCATGATACGGTCACCTTCTGCTTCATACTCCCATCTTTTGGCTGTAAGGCAGCGATATGCGGTGGCCCACTCCCCCAGTTGCTCGACTTACGCCGGGGTACAACGTGCATGTGAAAATGCGGCACCTCCTGCAAGCTGGCCACGCCGTTATTCTGATACACAGTAA
>JAGWBW010000147.1:2618-8902 GCA_021295695.1 Candidatus Latescibacterota bacterium | reverse complement strand
GGAGATTCCCATGCAAAAAATATTCATCGCTCTTGCCCTCGCACTCATCGCCCTGTCTTGTGCAAATACAGACAAAACACAGGTGCAATTCATACTCGACTGGAAAGCGCAAATGGAACACGCGGGCTTTTTTGTCGCCAAACAAAAGGGCTTTTATGAACAAGAGGGGTTTGAAGTCAAAATCCTCGAAGGCAGCGGTGCCCCCACTGCGGCTCGCGTCGTGGGCAACGGCACCTACAAACTCGGCGTAGCCAGCGGATCGGCAACTGTTATGGCAAGAGCACAAAACATCCCGATTGTATCGCTCGCCGTGATCAATCAGCAAACTCCCGTTGTCGTTTATTCACTCGTAGAAAAAAATATCACAACACCGCAAGACCTGATTGGCAAACGCATCGGCGTCAATATCGGCGGCACAAAACACCGCGAATTTCAAGCCTTCTTGCGCCACCAGAATATTCCGGAAGAAGACATACAACTCATGGGCATGAGCGAAGCCAGCCCGGCGCCGCTCCTCGCTGGTCAAGTCGATGCCATGCTCGGATATACCGAAGACCAACCCGTCACAGTCGAACTCCAGGGCCATGTGGTCAATCGCCTTGCCCTGTCGGATTACGGCATTGATGTATATAGCACCAACATCATTGCCAACGAGTCTTTTCTCAAAGAAAATCCCGATCTGGTCAAACGCTTTTTGCGGGCGAGCCTGCGCGGATGGCAACATGCCGTCGATCATCCCGAAGATGCGGTAGCAGCCTATATGGCCGCGCGCCCCGAAAGCGATGAAGCCTTCAATCGCGCCAATTTCAAATATCTGATTCCCCTATTGCAAAGCGCCGACACGCAACAACAGGGCCTGGGTGCCCAAACAGAAGCAAAGTGGCAACAAACACAGGACATCCTTCACAGCCTGGGCATGATCGACCAAAAAGCCGATCTCAACCTGCTCTTTACCACGGCATTTATGCCTGAATAAAGTTGGGAGCCAACCGAGAACCAACCGCCTGCTCATAAGCATACGCCAGGCGCAAAATGCGGGCTTCGTCATAGGGCTTGCCAATAATCTGCAAACCGATGGGTAAATCCTCAGCAGACCATCCGCACGGAACCGATACCGCGCATAAACCCAAAAAGTTGACCAGCCGCGTTGTCAACCTGACGGGTGCGACATCGACATCTGCGATACGCGGTGCAACCGTCAACATCGTCGGACAAATCACGGCATCCACATCTCGCAGGGTCTCGCAAGCTGAGATTCGCAACGCCTCGCGCCGCTGTAAAACCCTTGCATAATCTGGCGCAGGAAAAGACGCACCATGTGCAATCCGCGCTCGAATGCGCGGATCCATCATATCGCCATGCTCTGCTATAAATTTTTCGTGGCACACATACCCCTCCACACACATAACCATCGCACTGCCGCGTCCGTCAAGTTCTTCGTCTAACTCTTCCCGCGCTTCGGGAAATTGGAATTCCTCCACATCGACTCCCAGATCGCACAAAATCCCTGCCGCGGCTTCTACCGAAGCGATAACCACAGCATCTGCACCATCGCAAAACGGACCGCGCACAAACCCGACGCGCATCCCCCTCACATCTCGCTTTAACCCGCGAACCACATCCACCAGAGGTTGATTTAACGTCACCGGATCAGCCGCATCAGGCCCGGCAATCGCTTCAAACACCAGCGCAGCATCTTCCACAGATCGCGTCAAGGGACCCATGCTATCAAGCGTCCACGAAAGCGGCATTGCACCCGCGCGACTCACCCGCTCCAACGTGGGCTTGAGCCCCACAACACCGCAAAATGACGCCGGGATGCGGATAGAGCCTCCCGTATCTGTACCCATCGCAACAGGCACCAACCCCGCCGCCACAGCCACCCCCGACCCACTGCTCGACCCACCCGGTACGCGTTCTGATCCCCACGGATTGGGCGGCGTACCGTAATGGGGATTCAAACCATAAGGTCCAAACGCGAGTTCCACCATATTGGTCTTACCCATCAACACGGCACCAGCCTGCGAAAGGCGCTTTGCGACGGTTGCCGAATCCTTTGGCACAAATGTATCCCATACTTTCGCACCTGAAGTCGTGCGAATACCCGCCGTGTGAAACAGATCTTTTAGCGCGATTGGAATACCGTGCAAAGGACCCAAATCCGATCCCGACCGCAACATCGCCTCCGCCGCCTGTGCCTCCGCACGAGCGCGTTCTGCCGTAACTGTAATAAACGCCTTTGTCTGACCACCGCAATCTTCAATGCGCTGGAGCAACGTATCCACCACCTCAACCGGCGAGACATCGCCCGCCCGATAGCACGCACCCAATTCGGATAGGGTTGCAAAATGTATATCCACGGTCAGATATCCTCCCCAGATGACCACATCACCCGCCCGGCAACCATGTCCTCTAACAGCACAAGTTCCCCCCCGCGTTCGGCCGACGCATTGGCCCCCAGTACAGCCGCCAAACTGTTCAGGGCATCGCCATAAGAACTCCGCATCGCAGTGCGGTCTCCCTTCCGTATCGCATCGACAAATGCCTCTGTCTGTAACGCAAACGCATTGGGACGACTATCCCACGCCTTTACCTCTTCACCATTCAACACGACATTTTGCGCCGACCACTCCAAAAGCGCGTCGTCGGCCACCACCGTCACTTCGCGCCGAGAATAATTCACGTTCAACACCCGTGAAGTCGTCGCATTGGCAACCACGCCGCTCTTAAATCGGTAATTCACATTATAGGCATAAGGCAAATTGATCGGATCTGGCCCTTCACCTTCCGCACGATAAAAATAAAACGCCGACACCGCCTCAATATCGCCGAGAAAAAAACGCAACAGATCGATCATGTGAATGGTATTTTCCACATACGATCCCCCACACAGGGCCATGCGACTCGTCCAGTATCGAATATGCCGCCCGCTGTAAAATAACTGCACCAGTGCGTGTCGCGGAATCCGCGTTTCGAGCATCGCCTTCAAATATTCAGATGAAGGATAATAGCGACTCATGAATCCCACCTGGGAAACAATACCCGCCCTGTTAATCGCCTCGCAAAAAGCCACAGCCTGAGCCATATCTAAACTTTGCGGTTTCTCCACAAAAAGGGCGACCCCCTTCTCTGCTGCGATCAATTCTGCATCCGTATGCAAGGTCGGGGGCAAACACACATAAACCCCGTCCAATTCCTCTTTGTCGAACATCTCGCGGTGATCCGTATAAACAGATTTCGCGCCCCACACCTTTGCCTGCTCAGACACAATGCCCCGATCTACATCGCAAAAAGCCTGTAACACCACTTCGCCTTTTTCAACCAATTGGGAAAGGGCTGGCAAATGTGCGTTCTGTGGAATATGCCCCAATCCAATCATACCCATGCGAATGGGTTTCATATACTATCCCCCTCAATTTCTGCAATCAATTCTCTGGATAATCGCCCGCCATCCGACACACCCACACAATCCTCCAACTCATCAATATTCGATACCCCGCACAACAACATCGACACCCGATTGTCCGACAACAAATAGCGCAAAGCCGTGCGCGTCATAGGTTCATCTACAACTTCAACAATCTTCTCTACCCATATTAGATCGTCATATAAATCGGCAAATCGCTCCTGTGCCATCCACTGCTCCCGTTTTGAACCCAACAACCCCGCGTGCAATGGCGAAGCGCAAATCACAGCAACGCCTTCCTCTGCTGCTGTGGGGACCAGCGTCTCTGTCGCTTCTCGCGTCAGCAAATCGTACTTGCAAAACGTAATCACTGAAACAAATATATCGGTCTCCTTGAGCACCCGAGACATCAAATCTAAATCAGAACCCGTCAGTCCAATATAATCACAGATCCCCTGAGACTGTATCTCCAACAACGCCTCTATAGTTCGACCCGCATCAAATAACCCGGGCCACCCGGCTTTTTCGGCCTCATGCACCTGCAAAAGATGAACATGATCGCGCTTTAACCGCTTCAAACTCGCATCGAGGCCTCGCCATACTGCATCGCGTGTATAGTCAAACGGCTCGGGATAATACCCGACCTTTGTCGCCAGATAATACGGCTCCCTCACCCCCGACAGCGCAACACCCAGCACCTCTTCGCTGCGCCCGCGCCCATAAAGCGGTGCGGTATCAAAATAATTCACACCCAATTCCAGCGCTCGCTCTACCACCGCCACCCCATGCGACACCGGTTTTAGCCCCATCTCGGGACGCCCGTAGAACCACGACCCACCAAGCCCTATCTCACTGACTTTCCATCCTGTTTTACCAAATACCCTGTATTCCATTTTAATCACCGATACCATCGACTCAATGTAATATCCGACACAGAAAACGTATAGAGAATACGCAATACCCACATCTCTACCACAGTGCGAACAAAGCCCCACTTGCGCCACCGCCGCGTGGAACTGCATACCTGTGCTTTGAGCATCACAAATTTACCCGCACACGCCACACGCGAACAAAACTCGGAATCTTCAAACAACTGCAAGGATGGAAATCCCCCCACAGCCAGAAAAGTCTCGCGCCGAACATAAATACCCTGATCGCCATAAGTAATTCCCAAATACCGGGAACGCAAGGTACTCAAAAACGCAACCAATCGAAAACCAATCGTCTTCTCAGACAACCCGAGCCGAAATCGCCCGCCCACCACACCGGACACGCGCAGCGAGTCGCGTATCAACATCAACCCACCAGAAGGCAAAAATGTATCGGCGTGCAAGAACAAAAACACATCGCCCGTCGCACATTCTGCACCGGCATTCATCTGCAACGCCCGCCCTGCTTTCCCTACCTGAACCCATTGCGCCCCACCACGCGCCTCAACCATTTTCTTTGTACTATCCGTACTCCCCCCATCCACCACAATCAGTTCCACATCCTCAACACCACAAAACTGTGCCAGACACGCGCCGATAACAGCCTCTTCATTTAGAACGGGAATAATCACACTGATCTGCACACCGACTCCGCTATTTTTTTATTATATCAAAAAATTGCCGCCCATAACTAATCAGTGAAACAGCGAGCAACGCGGCACTCAAGCCAATCAGCGCGGGCTTGAGTACATCTGCATCCCAAAGATAGGCCAAAAGCAACCCACTCATCACCAGCGTCGTAGCCTTCCCCCAAAAATTGGAAGCCAACAACACATCGTGTCGCCTGACCAGATACATCCCCGCAAAAAAAATCACCACATCGCGCATCAAAACGACCGCAACCAGCCATACGGGCAAACCTTTGAACACAACCATGGCAATTGTAATCGCCCCAACAGCCACCTTATCGGCCAGAGGATCGAGAATCTTCCCCCACTGTGAAATTTCGCCCCACCTGCGCGCGAGCCACCCATCTATCCAATCGCTGACAATCATCACCACCACCACGCCAAACACTTCCCATGCATAATTCGGGCCCAATGAAATAAACCACACTGCGGGCACGGTCAGCACCGCGCGCAACAAACTAACACCATTTGACAGCGTCCAAAAACGGCCGCGTTCAACAGTTCCCATGCAATACCTCACGACAACATCAATTTCAAGCCAATTCCCAACACCAGAACCAGCACACTTCGGTTAAACCACACAGGTGACAACCGCCGATTCAAAAACAAACCGACCGCAGCCCCCAGGGACAAAACGGGTAACATCCACACATCCATCACCAAACTCTGGAAATTGATCAATCCCAAAAAAACATAAGGCGTCAACTTCAAAAGATTCAAAGCAATGCCAAAAATCCACGCCGTGCCTACAAACGTACGCCCAACCAGCCCCTGTGGCAACAAATACAACATCAAAATCACGCCACCCGCGGAAACCAATGTGGAAACCATCCCCAAAGTCACGCCAACGCCAAAACGCATCCATGGTCCCGGCGGTTTCACATTCACCAGCACCCTGTCCCTCAGGGTCTGTAACACTGCAAAAATGCATGCCAGAGCACCTAACATGCGCCGAAACCAGACCTCTGGCACAATATCCAGAATACCAGCACCAATCAAAATACCCAGCACCATACCGGGCATCAATGCCTTGACATGATCTCCAACCCAATGCCCCCAATAGTACCGCGCACTGATCACATCAGTTGCCAGCGACAGCGGTAAAACAAGTCCCAATGCGGACTTTGCGGGCACAGCAAGCGCGAGAACCGGCACTGCCACCACACCAATGCCACCGCCAAACCCCGCGCGCATCACGCCAATCAAAAAACCGCCAACCCCCAACACGACAAAATCAATTATATCCATCAGCGGTTACCT
>JAGWBW010000147.1:0-2424 GCA_021295695.1 Candidatus Latescibacterota bacterium | reverse complement strand
CAATACTCGTCAAATACGCCTGATCGGTAAACAAGCAACGAATGAGAGCAAAAGCCAAAAACGAAATCACATATACCGCGCAGATATGAAACCGCCGCAATCGCCAGAGCGCGGCACTCCCCAGAACCCAGATAATTACCATTACCGACAGGGTATTGCCCCACTGAATGCTCAACCCCGCCACCACTTCAGGGGCAAGAAATAGCATAATACTCACCCCAAAATTGGACGGATTCCACAAATGCCTGCCGCGCCATCGCAGCACATACTTAGATGCAATAGACAACACACTGCACAGTACATAAGGCCAAAACAGAGGCGAGCGGATCAAAATGCCCACACTGATCCCGGTAATATATGCACTCACCAGCCCCGGCCACACGCCCCACGTCAATCGCCCCAATGCAAATTCCACCAACACACTACTCAGGATAGCCGTCAGCGTTTGCCCAAGGCTCTCCAAAAAGCCAAACGTAACCTGCCCTCCAATCAGAATGCACGTAATCAAAATAGGGGACAGATAGCGGCTTTGCAACCCCGTCCAGACTGATTTCCAGAACCCGCTCACTCGATCCATTTCAATTCTCTAAAATCCGATGCACCCGCCGCACATCGAGCGCGTAAAACATCTGTACCTGTCCCGACGGCCAACGTATTGAAACGCTATCAACCGCCGCGCCATCGCCTAAACCAAAATGCATCGGACGTTGATTTTGCGCGGCATAGCCGCTACCGCCCAACACCTCCTGCACCTGCACCTCCCCGTTCCAGAACACCTGCACCCGCGCCCCGATCGCACTGCGATTGCTCTGTTGTCCAACCAGATCGAACCCAATCCAGTTTGTCTCTGCTCGCACTGTGTTGCGGTATAACAAAAGCGGTCCCCGCTGATTGGCCACCACCATATCCAGCATCCCCCGGTTCCACAAATCTACCAGAACCACAGCCCGCCCGTCGAAACGGTCCCGAACGCCTACTGCCTGTGCTACCTCGGCAAATTGCCCTACCCCGTCGTTCAACCAAACGCGCTTGGTCTGATGGCCTGCCAGACTTCTGCCCCGCATCGGAGGCCAATTTTTTGCATCTGCAATAATCGCACTGTGTCCTCCCGCCACCTGAGAGAAATCGTACCAGTAATTCCCATTTCCATCTGCTGAAATATATCCATTAGTCAAAACGAGATCCAGTGCGCCATCATTATTCAAATCACCAAACTGCGCGCCAAAACTCCATCCCCCCAGATCCACGCCCATCGCCCCGGCCAGATTTTCAAACCGAAAGGTCTCGCCGCCCTGGGGCACCCACAAATTATTCCCCTGAATGAGAACACCTGACTGAGAAATATTCGTCTCGTAAATTGCCAGATCTCCCCGATTTAGCACATCGCCAAATGCGGCATTCATCCCACTTTTTGGCTGGCTCCCCACCCCGGTCTGCTCTCCCATCTCGACAAACCGCTTTCCGCCCTCATTCACATACAACTCGGAAATCCCGTAATCATTGGACAAAAACAGGTCGGGAAATCCAGAGCTGTTCAAATCCGCCGCACCCACCGCCAGTGTCCACCTTCTGCTCGTGATCCCGACCTTTAATGTTACATCATCAAATGTCCCATCGCCCAAATTCCGAAGCAAATACTTTCGCCCCCCATTATTCGCATATTCAAAACTCTCCGGCATCATCTGCGTGGTCTCCAAATCCCACAAATTCAGGGACTCGGGCCAGTAACCCGCCACAAAAATGTCCAGATACCCATCGCAGTCATAATCTACCCAAATAGCACTCCCGGCATTGATCCACTCGGGCAAACCCGCTATTTCTGTCACGCGCTCAAACACCTTCCCCCCCCGATTGCGAAACAACTCGGGACGGCCCCATTTATACAAAAACAAATCTTCAAATCCATCATTGTCGTAATCACCCCACACAGCCCCCATGCTCACGCCTGCTCGATTCACATCCGCCACGCCCAAATCAATCGCCACATCTTCAAAACCCACCCCTCCCAAATTGCGATACAGCCGATTCAATCTTTTCCTACGACTACTGGTCACATACAAATCCTGCCATCCATCCCGATCGTAATCCACCACCGACACCGCCGCACCCATCGACGCGATAATCGGCATAATATGATCCAGCTTTGCATCCAGTACAGGAGCTTCATGTACAAAATTGATCCCCACCTGTTTCCCAACTTCCTCCAGATAGAATCCATATCGTTCAAAGCCTGTGCCACTCACTTTCTCCCCTTGCCGTCCCCCCCACTTCATCACGCCCAGCGCGACCAGCAATAGCCCGAAAAACAGCACCACAAAAATTCGCACGACGCGATTGGGCTGTCTCTCCTCTATGCCGCTGTCTTCCCGCTTCATGGCCTGTTATTCCTCAATGCCGAGTCAAATCGCTCAGGCGTCACATACC
>JAGWBW010000146.1:8248-8691 GCA_021295695.1 Candidatus Latescibacterota bacterium | reverse complement strand
CATATCTTCGGCGTTGATGTCTTTTTCTTTTTGAAGTGACCGACGGATGCCATCTGCGAATTTGTATGCATCTTGAAATGCGAAGCCATGCTCAATTAAATAATGCGCCAGCATGCCCCGCAAAAATGGAATCCTTTTTTTGCCATCAACAATTGTCGCCATGGCAATCTCCCACGAAACGCAGCTTTTTTAAAAACCTATATCCGAACTTAGCGAACCTTTTGCACGGTGTCAAGTCTCTGTATAACGGCTCGCCGAAGAGGTTACGTGACCAACCAAAACGCGAGGAATTTTATGTCTGTACAACCGAACGTCTTGTTGATTTCGACAGATCACTGGCCTGCCCACCTTTTGGGATGTGATGGTCATCCTGTTATTCAGACGCCGACGCTGGATGAATTGGCGCGAAGTGGTGTGCGTTTTACCAATTGTTATGCCGAATG
>JAGWBW010000146.1:7415-8144 GCA_021295695.1 Candidatus Latescibacterota bacterium | reverse complement strand
ATGCGGGATATCAGGCGTATGCCGTGGGCAAGTTGCATGTGTTTCCGCAGCGAGACCGCATTGGGTTTGACGATGTGATTTTAGACGAAGAGGGGCGTACGCAGTATGGGGTTCTCGACGATTACGAGCTTTTTTTGGGTGATCAGGGCTATGCAGGCGAGCACTTTAATCATGGTATGAGTAATAACGAGTATAGCGCGATGCCCTGGCATTTGCCCGATGAAACCCATGCGACAAACTGGGCGACTCAGAACATGGTGCGATTTATCAAACGGCGAGATCCCACGCGCCCTTCGTTCTGGTTTGTTTCTTATCGGCATCCACATCCGCCGATTGTGCCGTTGCAAAAGTACCTGGACTTTTATCGAGATGTGGAGATTGATACGCCGTTTATGGGCGATTGGGTTCAGTCTGGAAATCTTCCCTATAGTCTTCAATCGATGACTGCGCGAGGAGACAAGCACAGTGCAGTTCAAATCGAGATGGCGCGGCGTGCGTTTTATGCGCTGTGTACCCATATCGACCACAGTCTGCGCGTGTTGATTGGTACGCTGAGGGAGGAGGGATTGCTCGACAATACGATTATTTGTTTTACGTCGGATCACGGCGATATGTTGGGCAATCACAATATGTTGGCGAAGCGTCTTTTCTACGAGGGATCGGCCAATATTCCGATGATTTTGTTGGGGACGGCTGGCGATGAGCGGGTCGGGTTCAACCGCGTGGATG
>JAGWBW010000146.1:6389-7165 GCA_021295695.1 Candidatus Latescibacterota bacterium | reverse complement strand
TCGCGATTGACAGAGCTTTTGATTGGCGAATTTTACGGCGAGGATGAAGCATGGGTCGAGAATGGACAATTGGTGGGCCTGCCAGACCAGCCGTATCATTCCGGTCCCAACCGGGGGCTGACCAGCCAGCGCGGGCAGCACTGGCCTCCACCTCCAAAATCCGATATGCCTCAGATACAATGGCATGCGTGAGTAGATAAAAAGCTAAAAAATATCAGTGGAGGAATTATGCCATCGCGATTGTTCAATTCACATCCAGACCACGGGATTCGCGTGCCCTGTGAGGTGATGGAAGCTTATGTACGTGAACTTTTTCTCGCTGTGGGTACGTCTGAAGAACACGCTCAGCACATGGCGGTTACGTTGACGGCAAATGATTTGCGCTGTGTGTTCAGTCACGGTACGCGGCAGGTGCGCGACTATATATCGCAAATGAAAAATGGGCATACCAATCCGCGGCCCAATGTGACGGTGGTGTCCGAGTCAGAGGCAACCGCTATACTGGATGGGGATGGCGGGTTGGGGTATTTCCCATCGCATCGTGGAACGGAGATGGCGATTGAAAAGGCGTTAAATGTGGGGGTGAGTACTGTGACGACGCGCAATCACTTCCACTTTGGCGCAGCGGGCAATTATTCCCGTATGGCTCTTGCCAGCGATTGTATCGGAATGGCTCTGTCTTCCCATCGCTATCGCCCGCGTCCAGATGCGACGGTTATGAGTGCGTCGGGTGGGTCGCCGATTAGTATTGCCGTGCCCACTGGCGAACAACCCCC
>JAGWBW010000146.1:0-6286 GCA_021295695.1 Candidatus Latescibacterota bacterium | reverse complement strand
TGGAATGAAGGGTATGAATTTACGGGTGAAGGCAAAGGCGCAGCGACACATCAAGGTGCGTTTATTGCGGTGTTCGATGTGAGGCGATTTGCTGATGTGGAAATGTTTAAGCGGGAGATGGATCGCTATATTGGCGAGGCGCGCGCCACAAAACCCCTGCCGGGACACGATCGCGCTGAGTTGGCCGGCGGCATGGAATGGCAATGGGAAAGAGAGCACCGCGAGATCGGTATTCCCATGACCGATGATCACCGCGATCTGCTGCAACAGGTGGGCGATAGTGTCGGCGTTTCATCGCCGTTTGGGAAATTTGAAGGATCGCGGTTTTAGGATTCAAAACTGATGTTACGCATGTCTGGTGTTTTTGTCATGCTGAGCGGAGTGGAACGGAGCCGAAGCATCTGTTCCACTGACGACTGACCACTAACCCAAGGAGCAATAGATGAGCGATAGACCGAATATTCTTTTTCTTTTTGCCGATCAGATGCACGCTTTTGCAATGGGGTGTATGGGAACGGAGGATATTTACACGCCGAATCTGGATAAGCTGGCGCGAGAAGGGGTTTTGTTTCGCAATTGTTATTCCAATGCACCGGTTTGTACGCCGTTTCGCGCGACGCTGATTTCGGGGCAGTACGGGTCGCAGACAGATACGTTGCGCAATGGGCGGTATATTCCCGAGGGGACGCGCACACTGGCAGGCGCGCTGAATGATGCGGGCTATCGAACTGGTTGGGTGGGCAAGTGGCATTTGGGCGCAACGGGTAATGTGTGGATACCACCCGAGTTGCGGGCGGATTTTACGGAGTTTATCGGATATCAGTGTTATAATGATTTTTTGCATAGTGTGAAATTTTACGATGAAGCGGGCGATGAGCATTGGTACGGTCATCACAGAACGGATGTGACGAGTGATATTGCGATTGAGCGCATGGAGAAGATGGCGGAAAACGCGCCTTTCGCGCTGTTTGTGTCCTATCAGAATCCGCATTATCCCGAGCAACCGGGGTATGAATACGACGAGGTGTATCGGGGTGTGACCATTGCGCGACGTCCAAATTGCGTGGAGGTTGATCCCTATACGAGAACGCATAGTCCGCCGAGTCCCAAGCCCCAGGAGAACGATCCGGTTTATCAACGCTATGGCAATGATCTCGATGAATATCTGCGCGCGTATTACGCGATGGTGACGCAGTTGGACGCAAATGTGGGGCGGATGATGGATGCGCTGGATCGCATGGGGTTGCGGGATAATACGGTGGTGATGTTTACATCGGATCACGGGGATTTGCAGGGCAGTCACGGAGAGACGAATAAGGGCAAGGCCTGGGAGGAGTCGAGTCGCATTCCCCTGATTGTTCGCGCACCGGGTGGTGCAGCAGGTGCGGTTGTGGATGATCTGGTATCTGGTGTGGATTTTTTCGCGACTTGTGTAGATTACGCGGGTCAGCCCCCCGTGCCTTCGGTTGAGGGCGATAGTTTCGCGCCTGTGGTGAGCGATCCTGCGCAAACTTTAGACCGACCGGTGTTTTCAGAAATGCAGCCCTGGTGCATGGTGCGCGAAGGCGCGTTTAAGCTGGTGGTGGAGAAAGAGGGCTTTGAGGCAACACATTTGTTTGATTTGGAAGATGATCCCTACGAGATGAATAATCTGCTACAAGATTCCAATTATGTGGAGAAACAAGCGCATTTGTACGATGTGTTGCAAAACTGGTACAGGCGCGTGATGAGGTGATTGTGGATAGTGCTGGGAATGGAGAGAAAAGCAAGAGAGGACCGGCGTGGAAAAATTAAATAGTAAAGGTCCAGATTTGAAATTCCGGGAGCGCTTTTCGAGCTACAAATACACCGTTCTCGCCCTTTCAGTGGTTTTTCTTTTTTTTGCAATGCCGTTTTTGGAAGAGCGCGAGGGGGAGGATTTTGTACCGTTTCTTTTGTTAATGGTCATGGCCGCAGTACTCTGGACTTTAAGCCTTCCCAGATGGTTATTGACGTTGTGTTTGGTGCCCGCATTTCTGGGATTTGGATTTCATTTACTTATCCACACCATTGGTGTCTCCGAGACAGTATTCATAGTTTTTGAGATGGCAGAGATGGGTACTTATACCCTGTTTTACGGGATATGCCTTCTCGTCTTTTTGCACAGGATTTTTTCGGAGAAGACGGTTACTATGGATTCTATCCAGGGAGGGATAGCGATTTATTTTTTGAGCGGCTTGTTGTGGGCGTTTTTTTATCAGATGTTGCTCTTATTTAATTCAGATGCGATTTTATTTTCAGATTATGTACAGGGTGGGTTGTCAGATATGATTTATTTTTCTTTTGTAACGATGACTACTCTGGGCTATGGGGATATAACGCCTGTGAGCCGGATGGCGAAAAATCTGGCACTTTTGGAAGCTGTTTGGGGACAAACCTATCTGGCGGTACTGGTTGCTCGCCTGGTGGGACTGCATTTAATTAGCAGCGGTCGATTCGATTGAGGGTGGTGTTTGGGCAAAGAAGTCGGGGATATCGGCGGGTTCACCCAGGGATAGACTCATGAGCATGTCGTGCATGCAGAATGCAGGTGCATTTGGGGCGGGTTCAATGTGGCGGTCTGTGCCATCGGGCAGGAGTTCACGCGATTTGACATTGTCGGCAAAACATGCACTGAGGAGTTCTGATTTTATTCGATCAATCAGGTCCGGATCTTCGATGGGACAAAGCGTTTCTACACGGCGACGCAAATTTCGAGGCATCCAATCCGCACTGCCAATGTACACATCGGGATTTCCGTCATTTTCAAAGTAGTAGATGCGGCTGTGTTCCAGAAAGCGTCCGATGATGCTGCGTACTCTGATGTTGTCACTTATACCGGGGACCCCCGCACGCAGACAGCATATACCGCGCACGATCAGGTCAATTTGCACGCCGTTTTGCGATGCATTATACAGCGCGCGAATGACTTTGGGGTCTTGAAGTGAGTTCATTTTCGCGACAATGCGGGCTGTGCGTCCTTTGCGTGCATGGTGGATTTCGCGGTCGATTTTTTTGAGGATGGAATCGAGCATGGTAGAGGGTGCAATGAGAAATTTTCTGACCTCGGGATGTGCAGATTGCGTGGTGAGCAGGTTAAAAACTTCGGCCACATCATTTGTGATGTCTTCGCGTGCTGTGAACAACCCCAGGTCTGTATAAAGTCGGGCTGTTGAGGGATTGTAATTGCCCGTGCCGATGTGGGCATAGCGCCGCAGGCCATTGTTGGTTTCGCGCCTGACCAGTAGCGAGAGTTTGCAGTGTGTTTTAAGGCCTACGACGCCATAGACGACGCATACACCTGCATCTTGAAGACGGCGCGCCCATCGAATATTGGATTCCTCGTCAAATCGCGCTTTGAGTTCTACAACTACTGTTACTTCTTTCCCCGCCTCTGCTGCGCGAATTAAAGCATCGATAACGGGCGAGTCTTCGCTGGTGCGATAGAGCGTCTGTTTGATGGCGAGCACATCGGGATCGGTTGCCGCTGAATTGACGAATTGAACAACGGGTGTAAAGGCATCGTAGGGATGGTGCAGCAGTATATCTTTTTGCTTGATCTGGTCAAAGAGGGTCTCGATTTCTTCATAAGTATGGTCGGGCGGGTGATAGGGAGGATATTTCAAATCGGGTCTGGGGGTCGCGCTATAAAGTCCCATTAAACGGTTGAGATTCACCGGTCCGTTGACCTGATACACCTGATTGTTTTTTAAACTGTATGTCGATTGCAAGCGCTTGACAAGTGCCTTGCTCGCATCGGCTTCGATTTCGAGGCGGACCGTGTCGCCTTTGCGCCGATTTTGTAGTTCGTCTTCAATGGCGAGTAATAAGTCGTCGGTTTCTTCTTCGTCTAAGTAAAGGTCGCTGTTTCGGGTGATGCGGAATGCAGCCGAGTCGAGAATTTGATATCCCCGGAAGAGTTCGGGAATATGTGCCTGGACAATATCGGCGAGGAAGACAAAGTCGATGCGCTGGCTGTCTTCTTCGCGGGGCAAGCGAATCAGGCGCGGCAATAGACGGGGAACCTGCACGACGCCGAGCAGTGTTTCACCTTCGCGGTTTTTGAGCAAAAGGGCGATGCAAAGGGCTTTGTTGATCAGGCGTGGCAATGGGTGTGCGGGGCTGATGGTGAGTGGGGTTAAAACCGGGTAGAGTTCTGCGTGGCAGTAGTCGTCGAGAAAGGCTTTTTCGCGTTTGGAAAGCGTGCTGATGGTGCGTATGTGAACATCTGCATCGCGCAATGCGGGAAGGAGTTCGTCGTTCCAGCAGGCGTATTGCTCATCGACCATGCGATGGGCTTCTTTTGCAATGGCTGAAATTTGTTCTTCGGGCAGGAGGCCATCGGGACCGTAGTCGGAAATGACCGCTTCTACTTGCTGGAGCAGGCCCGCTATGCGCACTTCAAAAAATTCGTCGAGGTTGTTGGCCACGATACCCAGGAATTTGACCCGTTCCAGCAGGGGATTTTCAGGGGTGCGGGCTTCTTGTAATACGCGCTGATTAAAACGCAGCCATGAAAGTTCTCTATTAAGATAGAGACTGGTATCGCCGAGGTCCATAACACACTCCGGGGAAGAGGCGACGGAATTGCGTTAATTGTCAGGTATTATAATGCGATGTGGGGTAGATTGTCAAATAAAAACAGCGGTCATCAGTTCGCTTTTTATTGTGCAAAGTCCTGTAGAAAGGCCGTTATTGCCTGGAGACTTTCGGTTTCCCCGTCGCGGCGAAGGGCTGTGGCATAGGCGAGGGCAAAGTTGCGGGTGAGGCGCCGATATCGCGCATCTTCTGGATGGATGAGGTGAGCAGCTAAGGCATATTGGAATGCATAAGGCATATCGCGGTGTTCATAAGCGGCAAGGGCGCGGTTGTAGAAAAATACAGCGAGAATCTGCACGGGTGTCAGGATGCGTTGGCGTTCCCGGTACGCTTTAAATAGAGCATCTATACCGGATATTGATAGATCATAAGGTGTAATCAAACCTGCGTTGAGCAGATTTGAAAGCACGTCGTCGCGGGTCTGTGAAAAGCCAAATCCGCGTTTGGGAAGTGTGAGTTCAATTACGAGGGATGGATGGGTATTGAGACGGATGTAGGCGTGCATCGGGGTTTCGACAACTGCAACGGGCAGGTCGTAGCGACGGGCGAATATAAAATAGAGATAGGAGGCTGTGATACAGTTGTAGTGTCCGCGCGTCCAGAGGTCGAGTAGCGTGACGGGACGGGTTTCAAATCGACGGAGAATTTGCCGGTGAAGATAATAAAAAATTTCGGCTGCTCTGTGTTCTGTGTGCAGGAGGTAGGGGATGGATAAGAGCGCGTGTTGTTGGAGGTATTTGAAGCGGCGGCGATTTTGAGAAAGGGACACTGGCGTGGTGGCGCCAGAAGCAATTAGACCGGCATCGAGCAGTGTAAATGAGTTGAGAAGGCCATCGGATGTGTCGGATAGAAGTTGAATTTCGAGGGGTTTAAAAAAGACGGGTAGATCATCAATAAGTTTGGGGACGCGATCGGGGGTATAGAGTTGGGCAAAGGAGTTTGTCCCAAATAAAAAAAATAGGCTGATGCTTGCACACATCAGCCCGGTAAAAGAGATTTTTGAGAAGTTAGTCGTCATAACTCAATAAACGGTAGTATCGCTCTTTTTCGACAACAGAACCGAGGATGTGCAGGTCGCGTTCTTTGCCTTCGGGCGTTTTGACGGTGAGGACCGTGCCTCCACGCAGTTTAAATGTTTTGTAGTCGCGCGTGGGCCTGGTGAACCGAATGCGCACAAAGTCGTAATTTTTGCCGCCGTAATTTTGCACCCATTTTGGAATGCCTTTCAAAGTCCTTTTGTTGAGGTTGCTCCAGGCAAATTCAGCGGTGAAACTGTTGTGTTTTGATGGAAATTCTGGCCAGAGTTCGTCGATGTACTGGTCTTTATCTACGCGCAGGTGGAAGAGGTTTTCGGCTGATTTGGCGTTGAGTGCCGACACAACGGCGCGTCCCAGTTCTTCGGGCGTTTCGCCATATCCGCGTTTCAATGTGGCGTCACTGCAGGCGCACACGACAAGTGTGCAGCATGCGATAATAAGTTTAAGACATTTCATGTGACACTGCAATCCTTTCATATCAGTGATTCTTTAAGCTGAAAAAATATAACAATTTTAATTTTCAAAGTCTATGATTCCAGAAAAAAAGGTCGGATGAATTTTCGCTCATCCGACCTTTTTGTGGATCTGCTGCGTGAACTTTACTGACCTGCAGGTCTTTCATTGGTCGTCCA
>JAGWBW010000145.1:10556-16678 GCA_021295695.1 Candidatus Latescibacterota bacterium | reverse complement strand
TGGAAGATGTGCGTCAGTTCGTGTACGATGACGTTTTCCAGCCGATCGTTGTAATAAGCACGTCCGAAAGAGTCGATAGGTGGGCGGGCGTAGATGGTAATCTGGTTCGAAGGCCACACACCCGCATAGCCATTCGAGACGTCAATGTGATCGGTCAGTACAAGGTCGATCATTCCAGGTGGCGCGGCGATGAACTGTTCGGATAGTAGGGCATGTGCCCATTCTGCGCGCTCCGCTGCCCTGCGTCCCAGGTCTTCGAGATGCGCGGGAAATGTGACGCGGAAATGTTCTGTGTCGAGTGTGCGCCACGATTCGTCAGGCGCAATGCGTTGCGCCGATGCCGACGCGGTGCATAAGGCGATGGCGGTGAGTAAAATTTTTATTCCTGCACCCATCCTCAGTCTCTCGTTCGAATATTAAAAATTGTGAAAGCCGTGTCCCGATCCGGGGAACCAGATGAGGTCTATGACCATTCCGACGCCAATGCCGGTGCAGTAGCCAATTACTGTGCCGTAAAAGAAGGGTTTAGCGCGTTCGTAGAGGCGGGGACCGCCAAAATGGACGATGAGGAGTTTGGCTGCCCAGACCATGAGTATGCTCAGGGCGTAATAGCGCGGTCCCGTTGTGTATTGAAATGCCAGGCCCAGGGGATGCAGTGGCCAGCGGGGGAACCATGTGCGCAGACCCGCCAATAATGCGGCTATCCCAGCGCCCCAAAGCCAGATGCCGAGTTTTTGGAGGTCAAAAGATGTTTTTTCAGTCTCGCCCAATGCGCGTCCAATTCCGCCAAAAATACTCAGTGGGCCTTCCCATAGTGTCCATGACCGCAGGAAGAGCGCGGAGTCGCGATAACAATAGTAGATGATGGTGGCGGCACAGACGAAGAAGCCCATGGTGAACGCGAGAAAGACGACGCCACTTGTCCAGTGTTTGCCGCGTTCTGCAGGCACATCGTCCATGGCTTTGAGATGGTGGGGCAATACCTGCATGGTTTGAATGCGCCCGCCGCCGTAGAATACGCCGCTGTTGACCAGGTGCATTGCGGTCATTTCGCGGGTCGATAAGGTGGCTGTGCCGAGGATCGCGTTGACAAAGCCCGATCCTTTGATCCATACGGGGAAGAGATATCCAAATCCGCTGGCGGCAATAAATTTGGAGGTCGCAAAATACGCGATGAACATTAACAGCAGATGGATAATTGCGAGAGAGAAAGACATGCCCAGGGATATGAAAAAGTTACAGAGGTACAACACGGAAATGATCAGGCCGACAACGGCGAAGCGATAGGAAATGGGGCCATCGCCGCGTTCGCCTTTTAAGGCGGTTTTTGCGACATGTATCAGATGCCGTCGTGCGATCCATACAGACCAGACGACGAGTACGGTCATTGCGCCATGGCTTTCCAGGTTGACGATTTCTCCACCTTTGGCAACTTGTCCTTCTAAGCCGACGGTGAAACCCGTGCGGTTGATGACGCCCATTTTGACCACGGCGAGAAGGCCGAAGAACCAGAAGCTAAACAGGAGATCCAGGCTACACAAATATCCGAGGCCAATGACCAGGGGTAAGACGCGCAGATACACGGGTGGAAAGCTCTGTGCAACGGTCATGGATTTGGTGTTGATACTGTCGAAGAGCGTGATGCGGGGTACGTTGGGGAACCAGAAGTTGATGATGTTCCATCCAATGATGCCCGCGGTCCAGGCAAAGCCGGCCCAGAAGATGGGGTCGCGGAAAATTTTGGGCAATGCACGTCCTTCGCCAAAGCCCTCCATGAGGTCCATGGGAAAATTGACGAGTGGATAGGTCAAGCGCTCGGCATCTGCCCATTGGCGGTGAAAAATGGAGATGACAAAAAATCCGGCGGCCATGAAGGCGAGGACGCCAGAGAACCACCATAAGACGGAGGGCATCCAGCCTGTCCAGGGGACGTGTTCGCCTGTGTGCAGGCCGAAGTAGAAGCGGTCCATGATCCAGGGCGTGGGTTCGGGAAATGCCCAGCGGGGCAGTTCATCTAAGAATAATTCTGCCCAGCGGTTTTCTGGGGATGCAAAAAAATGGGGGGCGGGCAATGCGCCGATAAAGTATCCCATCCAGCCGACGCCGGGCATCATGCCCACGATCCACATGGTGGCAAAGATGACCATCATTTCATGGCGGGAAAGCACAGATTTTGGTGCGAACCGGGCGATGAACATGTTGATCACGACCCAGAGAAGGAATCCCAGGATGAGGGCGACGGGAAAACTGGATTTGACCAGCGATCCCGCGTGGAGTACGATCTCGAGGACATTTTGAGAATAGGCCATCAGGCCAGCGGTGAGCAGGCCAAGGAGGATGGACCGTCCGGTAATACGTGGGGATTCGGTCGGTTGAATTTGAGGATCGGGTTGCGAAATAGCCATTTTTTACTCCGTATTTAGAATGCGCGTAATATACGATGCCCAAACAGAGGTGTCAAACGCCTGGGGTTGTGTTTGTCAATTTGTGATATTGGGGTTATTATGGGGAATTAGGAGTTAGGAATATGGCACGCAAAGATATTCGAACCATTTCGATTTTTTGTGCGAAATGTAAAACACTGCTGTACAAATACCGCAAAGGTGGACGAGGCGGATTGGTGAAGTGTGTGGTGGATCGGATTGCCGAAGACCGTACCCGGGGGGATATGCAATGCCCAAAATGCGGACAGGCGTTTGCGAGATTCGTGATGTATGGTGGGCAGGCCGCGCACAAGATTATACAGGGAAAGGTTTTTACGAAGGGAATGAGCAGGCGGTAGGATAAAAAAGGAGCGAAAATACGATGGCTGAATTTGTCGCAAATTACGATGATGACAAGGTGCCCGATTACACGTTGCCCGATCCGTTGATTTTTGAAGATGGGACAGAGGTCGAAAACGCGGCTATGTGGGAAAGACGGCGGGCAGAGATTTTGTCTCTATTTGAATCTCAGGTGTATGGCAAGATGCCCGGTGCGGCAGGCATGCATTTTGAGACGCGGTGTGTGAATGAGGATGCGTTGGATGGGATTCGCAAGGAAGTTCGGGTTTATTTTTCCACAGAGGCGGAGCCGTGGATGGATATTTTAATTTTTTTGCCGAAAGACGCTGATGGACCCGTGCCGTTGTTTGTGGGATTGAATTTTGGGGGGAATCATACTGTTCATCCCGATCCCGAAATCGCGCTGTCCGAGCAGTGGATGCGTTCAAAGACGGAGGGAGTTTTGGACCATCGGGCGACAGAAGCCGCGCGTGGTAAGGCTGCAAGCCAGTGGCCTGTGGGGCGGATTTTGGCAAGGGGCTACGGTTTGGCGACGATTTATTGCGGCGATCTGGATCCAGATTATGACGATGGGTTTCAAAATGGTGTGCATCCACTTTTTGATAGGCAAAATGCTGGGGATGACTGGGGATCTATTGGTGCGTGGGCGTGGGGATTGATCAGGGCGATGGATTATTTTGAAAGCGATGAGGCAATTGATCACGCGCGGGTTGCTGTGATGGGGCATTCTCGATTGGGTAAGACGGCGTTGTGGGCTGGCGCGCAAGACGAGCGATTTGCCCTTGTGATTTCAAATAATTCAGGATGTGGAGGTGCCGCGCTTTCCCGCCGTCGATATGGCGAAACTGTGGGGCGGATTAATACCAGTTTTCCACATTGGTTCTGCGACAATTTTAAGCGATATAATGAGCGCGAGGACGATTTGCCCGTTGACCAGCATTTGCTCATTGCTCTGGTGGCGCCTCGCCCGGTTTATGTTGCCAGTGCGGAAGAAGATATCTGGGCGGATCCAAAGGGGGAGTTTTTGGGTGCGAAACACGCCGATGCGGTTTATCGTTTGCTGGGAACAGATGGTCTGGATGCTGAAAATATGCCGCGCGTTCACGAGCCGGTTATGAGTCGAATTGGGTATCATATTCGCGCGGGTGGGCACGCAGTGACGGATTACGATTGGGATCGGTATATGGATTTTGTCGATAAACACTGGCGAGGAATATCGACGAGTAGTTGAACAGAAAGGAATAGCTATGGCAACTCAAACAGAACGATCTTACGCGCTCAAAGCTGTGCCGGGATTTTATTCGACGTATTCGGGTATTCAGATTGCG
Organism: Candidatus Latescibacterota bacterium; assembly: GCA_021295695.1. GTDB lineage: Bacteria > Latescibacterota > UBA2968 > UBA2968 > UBA2968 > VXRD01. Next base: position 12,567 of record JAGWBW010000145.1, on the reverse strand, counting down.
GCGCAAACGTCGGATAATGCGAGCGATGAGGATTTGCAGTTTATGCAGCAACTCGGCGTGGAATGGATGATGGTCGGCGTTGATGACCGCGAGAATCAGAATGCCGATTATTACAAGGCGTTGAAAGACAGGTTTGCAAAATACGGTTTGCAGATTTATCGCATTGCCAATCGCAGTGTACACAATATGCCCGAAGTAACCCTGAATTTGCCGGGACGCGATGAGAAGGTCGAGGAATTTATCACTTTTATTCGCAATCTGGGCGAGGCGGGTATTCCGTACAATACGTATGCACACATGGGCAATGGAATTTGGAGTTCGGGGCGCATAACGCGGCGCGGGGGCATGGATGCGCGGACGCTCGATATCGAGAATGCCACAGGGCATTGGGACGGTCAAGTTTTTGAAGGCGAATTGACGCATGGGCGGGCATATAGCGAAGACGAGCTTTGGGAAAATTACGAATATATGATTCGCAAGGTCGCGCCTGTTGCCGAAGAATCGGGTGTTTATATCGGTATTCATCCCGACGATCCTCCCGTGTATCCTCTGGGCGGGATTCCGCGCTGTATGTTTGGTAATTTTAAGGGATACAAGCAGGCGATGGATATTGCGGATAGCCCAAATATTGGGGTGTGTTTGTGCGTGGGATGCTGGCTCGAAGGGGGTAAAGAAGGCATGGGCGTGGATGTGATTGAGGCTATTCACTATTTTGCCAGCCGCAAGAAGTTGTTTAAGGTTCATTTTCGCAATGTTTCAAATCCGATGCCAGAGCCGTGGGCAGAGACTTTGATAGACGATGGGTACCAGGATATGCATGCGGTGATGAAAGCACTGCGGGAGGTGGAATTTGACGGGGCGATTATTCCCGATCATATCCCGCAGATCCTGGGAGGACATCGCGCGGGGGTGGCGTATTCGATTGCCTATATGCGCGCGCTGGTTCAGGCAGTGAACAACGAAGTGGGTTGATAGAGGTAATATTACGGTCCCTGTTTGCCTGTCGCGATGATTGTACCGGCGGGCAATAAGGTGTCAAGACGGTTTGGCAGGTCATCGCCGATGCTGTGCAGCCATGTCATGAGTTGATCGCGCAGGTCGTTTTCTGTGGTTGATATGTGGGGGTGCCCACTCAGGTTTTTCATTTCGTGTGGGTCGGTTTGCAGGTCGTAAAATTCGTCAATGTCTTGCGGATTCCACACGTATTTGTATCGTTTGTTGCGAATGGCGCGTACTTCAAAGCTATAACCGTTGTAGCGGTAGTAGGTGCCATGTGCGATTTGCGGCCAGTCGGACGGGCGGATTTGCGTACCGACGAGTGGGAGAAGGTTGCGTCCTTCTCGCGGTTGATCAGCGGATGATGCGGCGCGGATGAGAGAGAAGAGGGTTTCGCCGATGTCGAGCAATGAGACATAGGCGTCCTGGGTTGCAGGTGGTGTGTTGTGTGCGCGAATGATGAGCGGGATGCGCCAGACTTCTTCGTAAAAATAAGCCCCTTTGTCAAATCGGTTGTGCGCGCCTTCCATGTCGCCATGGTCAGATGTGAAGACTACGGTTGTTGTATCGGCGAGATTGAGTCGGTATAGGGCATCGAGAATGCGCCCGATGGCTTCATCGACCATTGTGATGTGTGCGTGGGAATAGGCGATAACGGTTTTCCATTCTTCTTCGTCAAGCGGGGATGTGTCCATGCAACCCCACCAAGGTGTCGAATGGAAATAGGGTCGTCCCTCGCAGTCGTCGCTCAGGTTGGGGGGGAGTTCGACGCGTGTGCGGAGTTCTTGGGCGAGTTTGACGTATTCTTCGGGCAGGTGATGCGGAAAGTGTGGCGGTGCGGAAGATACAGTGAGAAAGAAGGGTTTGTTTTGATGGTTCCGCGCCCATGTTTCGAGAAATTTTACGCCTTTGTTTATCGCGGGGAAAGGCTGGATATTTTCTTTTTTTTGCGGTGAATCTCCCCAAAATGGCGCGCGTCCTTTGATGAGGTTTTTGGTTTGATTGGCGTAGCTGG
>JAGWBW010000145.1:2247-10510 GCA_021295695.1 Candidatus Latescibacterota bacterium | reverse complement strand
AAGCCGTGTGCGCCGCGTTTTTCCGGGTTGATATGCCCGAGGTGCCACTTTCCGTAGTAACCGACGTGATAGCCGAGGCGCACGGCTTCGTCAATCCAGGTCTTTTGGTCGAGCGGCATGGATTCCTGGAGGGAATAGCCGACGGATTGGTTGTCGTAAACGCCATTTTGATGCGGCCAGCGAGCTGTGAGCAGCGTGCCGCGAGCGGGTGTGCAGAGAGGGCAAGATGTGAAAGCATTTGTGAATACCGTGCCCTGGGATGATAGGCGATCGATATTCGGCGTGGGAATGTCCGCCCCGAGAAAGCCAAATGCCCATGCTGGCCATTGGTCGGTGAGGATGAATAAGACGTTTTGCATTGTAGGAATCCTTTCTTCTGCGTCCATCTGCGTTCATCTGCGGATAGTTCTTTTCGATAATAAACCGATCTTTGCGATATTTCGCAATCTCAGATTTACCCTTGATAGATGCACATAGAGTCACTATATTATATCACCTCTTATTACTCCCCTGATTTGATCTGCCGCACTTTGTTTTTCCTTCCCCACATGTCCTTTCTGTCATCTTCACCTTCCAAATAAAGGTCAGGGATGTATTATGGCAACGGTAATAAAATCAGGCACTTCCAACGCTACGCAACTCGATTTGCTCTCGTCATCCAAAAGTAATAGTAAAGCCAATGGCAAGAGCAATGGTGCCCATAACTACGACGAGAGCAAGATCAAAACCCTTTCATCGCTCGAGCATATTCGGTTGCGCACGGGTATGTATATTGGGCGGCTCGGATCGGGTGCTGATCCCGATGACGGTATATACGTTTTGCTCAAAGAGGTTGTCGATAATGCCGTCGATGAATTTATTTCGGGTTTTGGCACAAAAATTGATGTGACAATTGAGGCCAATCACGTCAGTGTGCGCGACTATGGGCGCGGCGTTCCGCTCGGCAAAATTGTCGAGTGCGTTTCTGTGATCAATACCGGTGCCAAATACAACGACGATGTTTTCCAATTTAGCGTGGGTCTCAATGGCGTGGGTAGCAAGGCGGTTAACGCGCTTTCTACGGATTTTCGCGTGGTGGCCTATCGCGATGGCAAATACGCCGAAGCCCGCTTTACGCGCGGGAAACTTATTGGCGAAAAAAAGGGGAGGACTCGGGAACCAGATGGCTCTCTTTTTGAGTTTACACCCGATCCGGAGATTTTTGAGGAATACGATTACAATTTCGAATATGTCGAGCGCCGCATGTGGAACTACGCCTGTCTCAATAGCGGTCTCACGCTCGTTTTTAACAAACAGAAATTCGTCTCCAGGCGCGGTTTGCTCGATTTTCTCAGCCGCGAAGTCGATGATTCGGCGCTTTACGAACCCGCGTATTACAAGGGGCAATATCTCGAATTTGCATTTACCCATACGTCCAATTATGGGGAGAATTATTTTTCTTTTGTCAATGGGCAATACACTATTGACGGTGGTACGCATCAGAGTGCTTTTAGAGAGGGCATATTGAAAGGCGTCAATGAGTTTTACAAGAAGAATTACAGCGGCGTGGATGTTCGGGAATCCATCAATGGTGCTGTTGCGGTCAAGCTCAAAGAACCCATATTCGAATCCCAAACAAAAAACAAACTCGGCAATACCGAAGTGCGCTCGTGGATTGTTTCTGAAACGCGCAGTGCAGTGGTCGATTTTTTGCACAAGAATACCGCGGCGGCGCAAACACTTCAGGAGAAGATCAATCACAACGAACGCCTGCGGAAAGAACTCAACGATGTAAAGAAAAAGGCAAAGGAAGTCGCCCGCAAAGTCGCTATCAAAATCCCGCATTTCAAGGATTGCAAATATCACAAGGGCGACAAAAAACGCGGCGATGAATCTACTATTTTTCTTACTGAAGGTCCATCTGCTGCCGGGTCTATGGTCGCCGCGCGCGATGTGGAGACTGCCCCTCAATGTGTTTGGAAAAACAAAAGCCGCGATTTACAAGAATGAAGAGCTCTACAATCTCATGACGGCTTTGGGTATTGAAGACAGTGTTGAAAATCTCCGTTTCAACAATGTGGTCATTGCGACTGATGCCGATTACGATGGTTTCCATATCCGCAATCTGCTGATGACCTTTTTCCTCAATTACTTCGAGGAACTCGTCACTTCTGGTCACGTCTATATTCTGGAGACACCGATTTTTCGGGTGCGGAATAGTCGTGAGACGCGCTATTGTTATAGCGAAAAAGAACGCAGTCAGGCTGTTGACGATTTGCGAAATCCCGAGGTTACGCGCTTCAAGGGATTGGGGGAGATTTCTCCCGGTGAGTTTGGACAGTTCATCGGAGAGGATATGCGCCTGATCAAAGTCGGCGTGCGCTCGCTCGCCGAGGTTCCAACTACCCTCGAATTTTATATGGGCAAGAATACGCCTGTTCGCAGAGATTATATTGTGGAGCATTTGATTTAGAGGATGAACAATGGCTTATATCGACAAGTTATTTGACCAGTATTTTTTGGAACACGCTTCTTATGTTGTGAAAGATCGCGCGATTCCCGACATTGACGATGGGTTCAAGCCCGTACAGCGCCGCATTTTACACGCGCTCAAAGAGCAGGACGATGGGAAATTTCACAAGGTAGCCAATGTCGTGGGGCAGACGATGAAATACCACCCCCACGGAGATCAGTCGATTTACGGCGCGCTGGTTAATCTGGCAAATAAAGATCTGTTTATCGATAAACAGGGCAATTTTGGCAATATTTATACGGGTGATGAAGCCTCGGCTGCGCGCTATATCGAATGCCGGCTTACCCCACTCGCGAAAGATGTGCTGTTTAATCCGGAAATTACCGAATACATTGAATCTTACGACGGCCGCAATAGCGAACCCGTTGTTTTTCCGGCTAAAATTCCCGTGCTTCTCGCGCAGGGTACCGAGGGTATTGCGCCGGGTATGACCACGCGGGTGCTGTCCCACAATTTGATCGAATTGTTACAGGCGCAAATTGCCTATCTCCAGGGAGAGGATTTTCAGGTCTTTCCCGATTTCGCGACGGGCGGTTTTGTCGATGTCGCCGAATATGCCGACGGCAATGGCAAAGTGCTCGTGCGAGCCAAACTCGATACCAAAAATCCCAAAAGCATTATCGTGCGCGAATTGCCCTTTGGCTCTACGTCTGAGTCTCTCATCGCCTCGATTGAAAGTGCAGCCCGGAAAAACAAGCTCAAAATCGCGGGTATCAGCGATTATACGGGTGAGAAAGTCGAGATTGAAATTCGCCTCGCCCGGGGCGTGCATACCAAAGATACGGTGGATGCACTTTACGCTTTTACCGATTGCGAGCAATCTATCAGCGTCAATGCTCTGGTCATCAAGGACAATCGTCCCTATATCGCCACGGTGAGCGATATTCTCAAACACAATGCCGATCGATTGGTCGATGTTCTCACGGCAGAGCTTAAAATTGAGCAGCGCCAGGTGCGCGATAAGTTGCACGCCAAAACCCTCGAACAGATTTTCATCGAGAATCGCGTTTACAAAGCGATTGAGGAAGTCGCCGATTCCAATGCGATTCACGAGGCGATACGCAAGGGGCTGGAGCCTTTTCTCAGTACAATCAGACGTCAGGTTACAGCAGAAGACCTCGATACGCTTTTACAAATTCCCATTCGGCGCATTTCGCTGTACGATATCACCAGAGCCAAAAAAGAAATGCGCGATATGCGCGCGCGGCTCAGAGAGATCAAGACCAATCTCGACAATATCATTGGCTTTACTATTGATTTTCTCGAATATCTGATTGATGAATACAAGGACAAGTACCCCCGTCGCACTGAGGTCACTTCTTTTGATCAGGTGGATGCACGCGAAGCGGCGCAGCGCAATCTCAAGTTGCGCTATGACAAGAAGACGGGCTATCTGGGTTATGATGTCAATGGCAACACGCTTATGGATGTGTCGCAATATGACCGCGTGCTCGTGATTCGCAAAAATGGCACTTATTCTCTGCACGAAGCACCCGACCGTCTCTTTGTGGATAAGGGTATGCTATTTTGCGATTTTGTCGATTCCGAACGGGTGTACACGGTTATCTACCGGGATAAGAAGACCAATTATCCCTGTATTAAACGGTGTAAGCTCGATACATTTATCCTGAACAGGGGATATGAACTCGTGCCACCGGGATGCCGCTTGCTCAAGCTCACAACCGACCGCGAGGTCGAGGTTCACGTATCCTATAAACCCAAACCCCGTCAGCGTATCCTCAATGAAGAATTTGCGATCGAAGACTATGCGGTTCGCGGCAAAACCGCCAAAGGCATGCGCTTATCAGCGCGTGAGGTTAAGAGTGTTAAATTTCTAAAGCCTAAAGTTTGATATAAAACAACATGACAGGTTGGATACAGATGGACTCTTATTGATTAAAAGGATTCTGTGTTATGGATAACGGCGAAATACGTGAAGCACTCCTGCGCGGTTATGATAAAGTGCGTTGGTTAGATGAGGCAAAGCGTTTGGAATGCCATCGTCCGTCTATTTTGGATATTCGATTCGATGAGTCACACATGCATGTTTATCTTGATGACGGTCGGGGTATCTCTGTACCGTTACGGTGGTATCCGCGTTTGTACTTCGGCTCGCCAGAAGATCGAGCGGATTGGGAACTGTGGTGTCACGAAAGCGAAGATGTGTATGATGTGATTGCCTGGGAAACCCTGGATGAACACATACGTCTTGAAAGTTTGTTGGCAGGACGAGCGAGCCGTGAAAGTGTAACATCTATACGTCGATGGTTGAAAGGGGAAAGATTGTACGAAGTATATGATGAATAATGTACTTGAGTGTGTAAGAGGATAAAAATTTAACCTTGAGGTAACCTTTTTTGTGGAGAAATTTCATGGAAGTTGCTGAATTAACACTTGAACAGGCGACAACTCTGGAAGATGAGTGCAGAAACGAAAGACACACGTTGCACAGAGACTTGTTAGAAAAGAAATACGAGAGCGTGATTACCCACAATCCGAAATTAACAAGGACCCTTGTCAGCTTTCAGGCGAATAAAAACACGCCGTATTATCGATGGTTTAAGTACAAAGAAGGCTTCTCGGCGCAGATGGTTCATTATCTTCTGAACACATTGGCGGAGAAGCGGGGCGCATTGTTAGATCCGTTCTCGGGAACAGGAGCCGCTTTATTTGCTTCACAGGAATCTGGATGGGAAGCAACGGGTATTGAGCTTCTTCCTGTAGGATGTGCGATCACCGAGGCCAGACAAGCAGCCGAGCAGGTGGATATTGTACAGCTAAAAAAAGAAATTGAGGCTATAAGTTGTATGGATTTTTCGACGATCAAATCCGATAGCCCTATCCAACATATCGCGATTACGCAAGGTGCGTTTTCTCGGCAGACGGAAGACCAATTGAACGGTTATTTAACCTATTGCGAAAATGAAATTAAAGATTCTCATATTAAGACACTTCTTCGCTTTGCCGCTTTTTGCATTCTGGAAAAGATCAGTTATACCAGGAAGGACGGTCAATATCTCCGCTGGGATTATCGCGCGGGCAGAACGAGAGTAAAGTCGAAATTTAACAAGGGCAAAGTTTATCAGTTCAAAGAAGCACTTCAACTTCAGCTCAATTTGATGGTTGAGGATCTTCTCTATGAGGACAGGGACCTTTTTAAAAAGGAAAATTTGTCTAACACAGAACAGAACATTCGGTTGATTCAAGGGTCCTGTCTTGAAGAGTTGTGCAAATTTAGTGAGGAGAGTTTTAACTTTATTTTGACGTCTCCGCCTTATTGTAACCGCTATGATTACACGCGCACTTACGCGCTTGAACTAGTATTTCTCAATAAGAACGAAGGGGAAGTCAAGCACCTGCGACAACAAATGCTATCCTGTACAGTTGAAAACAAAGAGAAAGTTGAATCGTTGAAGACGCAATATGCAGACCTGAAAAGAGAAGACTTTTTGCAGAAGGCTATTTTTGCTTTTGAGAACCATAATGCATTGCAAGAAGTCCTATATTGGCTGAATACATATAACGGGGAAGGCCAGTTGAATAATTCGAATATTCCGCGAATGATCGCAAATTATTTCCTCGAAATGGCTCTGGTTATATTTGAAATGGGCAGAGTAATGAAACCGGGTGGAAAGGTCGCGATGGTGAACGACAATGTAAGATATGCAGGAGAAGAGATTCCCGTGGATTTAATTCTGTCTGACTTCGCTGAAGCGGCGGGCTTATCCACCAGAAATATCTGGGTTTTGGGAACTGGCAAGGGGAATAGCAGCCAACAGATGGGCAAGTACGGTCGCGCAGAATTGCGAAAATGCGTATATATATGGGAAAAATAGTCTAAAGATCAACCAGCCAGTTCACGAGTCTTTCGATTTGTTGTGGTTTACATAGATTTGCTACGCCAGCCAGTTTTCCTTTCTCCATGCGCTGGATGATTTCCTGCCCCATTGATTCCTCTATAGCAGCACCGATGAAAACCAACTCGGGAGCCTGTGTTGCAAAACTTTCCGCGATCCGATCAAGAGCGGACCTTGCTGTCTTCCAGTGTTCATCTGCGCCAGCCGGATCAATACCTCCTTTTAATTCTCCACACAGAATGTAATTTTCTTTCTCGCGTAATAATGCGCTTACGTCAGTGCGTGTGGAAATATTCCTGGGAGTTCTCAAGAGAATGATATCCACATTATTTCCCCTTGAGCCGACAAAAGGGCATTTCATATTAAACGCAAGAATCCTGCCGGGCCATTGCAAGGCACTCAGGCCACTTTCAAGGAGAACACTGATGTCTGTGCCGAGTAGAGTCATAAAATTATTTATTTTTCTTTGCAAATAGCACACACCAAGATTTTTATATTTTGTCTGCATCCTCGTCAAAAGATATTCCCCGAATTTTATCTCAGCCTGCTTGCCCGTATCATTGCGTTTGACACCTCCGAGTTGATCCCCGCAATTCAGCGCGTATCGGTACAGAATATTATTAATTATATCCGGTTCGAGGAGGTCTTGCTTTCTAGCCTCAATGTGTATTCTCAGGAGTTTTTTCGTTTCTTCGAAACCAATAGCATTTCTGGCTTTCTCTGTCAGCCCCAACGCCCCCATGAGGATTTCTATAATCTCCTGATTTCTTTCTGCTGCCTGGAGTAAATTTTCTAAATCCGGTCCGATGTGTGCGAGTTTTCTTTGGGCTTCAATTATTCTGCTGACAAATGGTGATGCCAATTCGAATTGCCTCATGGATTGTTGAAGAAATCCTTCGGCAGTTTCCGCTGGGGTGGTTGTGATTTCGGATGGATGATAAATAGGCGGCATCTGATGTTCCTTGCATTATAGGGGCGGGTGATTTTTCCTTTACAACTTCAAATTGTCTATTAACTTCCTGATCTACACGGCGACATGAAGTATAGAAAGAATTTTAAAAAAAACAAGACCAGATGTCCTTTCAAACTGGAGAATCTCAATGAGTAGTGTTGCATCTGTTGATTTGCGCGAAGTTCGCAAGCAAGACTTGAATCACGTATGGCATCCTTTGATGCAATATGAGGGCAGGAGCGAAGACGATTTGCTCGTTATTGTGTCGGCGGATGGATGCGAGGTTACGGATTCGGATGGGAAAACGTATCTCGATGCGTATGGCGGGATATGGAATGTCAATGTGGGATATGGTCGGGATGAGATTGTCGAGGCTGTGTATGAACAGATGAAGACACTCCCGTTTTATCCCATGACGCAGATCAATGTGCCCGCGGCGCGACTCGCTGCTCGGTTGGCGGAATTGTCACCGGGCGACCTCAATCATTTCTTTTTTGTAAATAGTGGCTCAGAGGCAAATGAAACCGCTATTAAAGTTGCGCGACAATACGGCAGGGCGACGCATCCGGGCGAGAGTCGCTTTAAGATCATCTGCCGGTATCACGGCTATCACGGCTTTACGATGGGGTCCATGTCTGCGACCGGGCAGGTGAAACGGCGAGCGCCGTTTGAACCTCTGGCACCGGGATTTATCCACGTTGAATTGCCCACTGCCGATGCCCACGGGGCGGATGAGATCGCGCGGGTTATTGAACGCGAAGGTCCCGATACGGTCGCGGCTGTTCTTGCGGAACCCGTGGTTGGTGGTGGTGGCGTGCATGTTCCGCCCGACGATTATTTTCCCGCTTTGCGCGAGGTGTGTGACCACTATGGTTGTTTGCTGATGTTTGATGAGGTGATTACTGGATTTGGGCGGACCGGGAAATTGTTCGCTGCCGAGCA
>JAGWBW010000145.1:0-2020 GCA_021295695.1 Candidatus Latescibacterota bacterium | reverse complement strand
TACTTGTTGGCGCGGCTCAAAGACCTGTCTTCGCCTCTCGTCAAAGAAGTCAGAGGTCTGGGGCTTATGCTCGCGGTTGAGCTTCAAAATGAAGATGGGTCGGAACTGGACGGAGAGAGGACAAAAAAATTTGGTGGCGCGCTTCGAGACGCGGGTGTGATTACCGGGAAGATGAGTCATGTTATGGTCGGGTCAGAGCCTGTATTCACACTTGCACCCCCTCTGATTCTTACGGAGGAGCAAGCCGACCGAATAGCAGGTGCTTTTGTGACTGCGCTAAGGGCTATCAGTTGAATGAAAAAAAGGAAACCGCGATGATCAATGCGACCCTGTGCTATGTCAAAAATGGCAATAAGACGCTGATGCTACACCGGGTAAAAAAAGAGAATGACATACACGAGGGCAAATGGAATGGTCTGGGCGGCAAAATGGAAGCGGGCGAGACGCCTGAGGAGTGCGTGATTCGGGAGGTGCGCGAAGAGAGTGGCCTGCAGATTCAAAATCCCGCTTTGAGAGGTGTGCTCACTTTTCCAAAATTTGATGGGCTCAATGACTGGTTGGCTTTTGTGTTTACTGCGGAGAGGTTCACAGGTGAGTTGATCGACTCGAGCGAAGGTGTCCTGAAATGGATTGACGACTCAAAACTTCTCGATCTCAATCTTTGGGAAGGCGATAAAATTTTTCTGAAGTGGTTATACCGAGATGCGTTTTTTTCGGGTAAATTTACATACAAAAATAAACGATTGGTTGATCACGATGTCGTATTTCACACATTGTCTGGATCTGTGCCATGAACGAAAAAGCCGAAGCGATTAAAAAGAGATACCGGTATCGCCGCCTTATTCTCACGGGCAAAATCGGTCTGTCCAGACACGCGGCGGTCAAATTCATCGGCGCAGATACGGCGTATCACCTGTATGCCCGTGCAACGCCTCAACATCTTGCGGGAAAGAAAAGCGCGTGATGTGATGGTTTTATCAGGGCTTCAGCTTTGGGAGTATGTCAATTAACCGGCACACCATAGCGGATCTCGTGATAATCGCGGTCACTCGTAATCGGAACGGGTTTCCCTTCCAGAAATGCCCACTTTCCCACATCACATGCCGAAGCGCGAACAAATCCATTGATATACGAACGGCGCGGCTTATCCGTCGTATTTGGTGACGAGCCGTGAACCGTATAAGACGTGAACATCACCACATCACCCGGCATTGCCTCGCAAGGTACAGCAGACGACACATCCACCTGATCTTCAACCTCTCTCTTTGCATATCGTGTCACCTTCAAATTTCCCAACTTATGACTGCCGGGAACAACGTGCAAACAGCCATTGGCAACCGTCGCCTCATCCACCACAATAATGGTCTGCACATAATTGTTCACCTGATCGCGAAACGCAGGTGTCGGGCGGATATCCTGATGCCATGGAAAGTGAATATCCCCGCCAGGCATCTTGAAATTAATCTGATTGATATACTGCTTCAATGACGTTCCGATCAACGGCTCCAATAGAGTAGGAAATTTTGCACTATTCCGAATCTCCTCAAACGCAGGGTGAATGAGAGAAGGCCACTGGACTTTTCGCAGATACGGAACAGCCTTTGTGCCAACCATCGGTCCGGGCGTCTGCAAGTGAATATGCACCTCGCGGTCTTTGCCCTGAAGAATTGCATCCGGAAGGTCTGTCCGAGCAGCCAGTTCGAGAATATAGTCATATCCTTCGCGCAAACGCGCAATCTCATCCCCATCAAACACGCCCCGCGCAACGTGGTATCCCCGCTCTCTAAATGCTTCGATTTCTTTTGGGTTCAGGGTCTTCATTTTATTTTCTCCATGTCGTTTTAACTACCGAATACACCGCATAATCAGTATAATGGGTCAGTGGTCAGAAATCAAACTGGTTCTGAGATCAGATTTTCATTTTCCCATCTAAAATAAGGGAGCATTCAAATGGACCTCATTATCAACTCCAAATTTTTCGCGCAGTATTCCGTGCCTGAACTCGGCGAAAAAGCGATTG
>JAGWBW010000404.1:1213-2284 GCA_021295695.1 Candidatus Latescibacterota bacterium | reverse complement strand
GGAGGATGCGGAGGCGGCATTGGATGGGTACCGGCAAATCGCGAGAGATGCGAATGCTGTGCGAGAGTTGGAAGTGTTGATACAGGAAAGAAAGCAGAGGCCGGATGGATAGAGGAGGACGCTATGAAGGTCTTGAGATGGATTCTGTGTGCGATAGGGATTATGATGGTGGGAGGGGAGGTTTATGCTACGGATCAGGTGATATTGAAGTTGCAGTATCCCGAAGGGCGAGTAGTGCGCTATAAAAACAAGTATCGCCTGGAGTATTTTAGTGATAAGGCCGAGATAATTCTGAGAGAGGGCACGTTTGGCGTGCAAGGTTATGGGGAATGGCGAAGTCGAGAGATGGTGGTCGAAGGGGGCGATAGCGCGAAAGTGATGGCTAAAGTAGATAAGGGCGGCAGTCAGGCCATGCTGTCGGGTGAGCGGTTGACCTATGAGCAATTCCCCTATACTCTGGATTTGTTGAATGATCTTTCGTTTGTCTGGCGGATTGCGCCCGGGGGACAGGCGGTTGAGTTTGATCCCGATTTTTCGGCATATAAGGCCGAGCGCAAGGATATGATTACGGATCTGCGTCAGGTCTGGATGCCCGGTCTCGCGCCTGTGCTGCCCGATCATCCGGTATCGAGGGCGAACAGCGCATTGAAGTGCCGTTTTACGATTTCGATGCGGGGTTTGAGCCATCGCTTGTGCAGTTTACCAGTACTTATAAGCTGAAGAAGGTCAAAGAGCAAAAGGGATACCGAGTCGTGGAGATAGAAGAGGAGCGCGAGGTGCATTACCGAATTTGGTTGCATATTGAAGTGGTTTCGCTGGTAATTGATGGCACGGGGTCGGGGAATGCCGATTGGGAGATCGATATTGACCGCGGGATTGTGCTTTCCCACAATATGAAGATCGGCCTGGGCTGGCCGCAGGTACGGTTGGCTGGCACGCCAGATCCGGTTGAGGATATCAAAGCACAGATTGAGTTGATTGTTAGTCGAAAACTGGACAAGTTGGAGAAGGAATAATGAGTCTGGCTTTTGAGACACCTGCTGCAATTCAGTCTGCCGGACGGGGTGTGAC
>JAGWBW010000404.1:0-955 GCA_021295695.1 Candidatus Latescibacterota bacterium | reverse complement strand
TATTATTTTGCCTCGCCAGAGAATCAATGGGAAGCCCTGTTGCATCCGACCATCCCTTCGTGGTTGGCACCGTTGAATGAGCGCGGCGCAATGCAGGGGTTTTTTGAGGGATTGCCCTCGGGCTCAGTGCCGTGGTCGGTCTGGATTATGCCCTTATTCTGGTGGATGTGTCTGATCGGGGTGCTGACTTTTGTGCTGCTGTGTATGGCGGTGATGCTCAGAAAGCAATGGGTGGAAAACGAGCGTCTGGTTTATCCCCTGATTTCTCCGGTGTCCGACCTGATTGAAGATGATGGTGCTGAGGGGATATGGTCTGGCTTGATGCGCAACAAGCTGTTTTGGATCGGATTTACTCTTGGATTCGGGCTTTTGGCCTGGAATTTTGTGTGGTATTTCTGGGATGCCTGGCCCCGTATCAATTATTTTGGGCGCAAAGATCTGGTATTTATCGACGGGTTTCCCGCGATGACTAATCGCGTCAATTTGTACATTATCGGCTTTGGCTATTTTGCCAATCTGGATGTGTTGTTTAGTCTCTGGTTTTTTTATCTGGTTTATTGGACACAGAACGGAATTTTTAACCGCATTGGTCTGGATTTGGGACCGGGAACGGGTGCGGCGAGTGCCTGGGAAAATCTGGGAGCGTTGTTCGCGCTGGTCTGGTGGGCATTGTGGACGGCGCGGCATCATCTGCGGGATGTGGTGAGAAAAGCGATCAATACAAAGTACGGGGTGGATGATTCGGGTGAAATGGTATCTTATCGCACGGCTGTATTGGGCGTGATTCTGGGGTCGGGATTTTGTTTGCTATGGCTATGTATGGCCGGGATCGAGTGGTATATCGGCGGTTTGTTTTTGCTCGCGCTCTACGGGGTGTGTTTGGGGCTGGCAAAGGTGGTGTGTGAGAGTGGTTTGCTCTATCTGGCCTGGGGGGTAAGTCCACAGACATTGGTTA
>JAGWBW010000403.1 GCA_021295695.1 Candidatus Latescibacterota bacterium | reverse complement strand
GTGATGTGACGGATTTCAATGACGACGGAAAAACGGACTTCGTTGATTTTGTCATGTTCGCGGCTGCATTTGGTTCGCAACAGATACAGTTCGATCTAAATCAGAATGGTTTGGTGGATTTTCTCGACTTTCTGGTGTTTATCTCTGCATTTGGACAGCCTGGATCCTCTGGCGGCACACATGGCGATGCACCTGTGAGCGCACAAGCATTCCAGCATTTTGCAGATCGGCTGAACATCCAGTGGGATGATGATTTTTTGTATATCGAGTCCAACGCTTTTCCCGATCACCGCATGATGGTGGGGAGATAATGCATGGCAGATCCCATTGAAACCCGCGGTTGCAGATGTGCCAGTTTATGCAAGCCAGACGCTGTTTCGGGGTGCTATTGGTCTGGCTATTAATGGCGTGCCCATTTTTAATCCCATCAAACAAAATGGCCGCACCGACACGTATTTGGCTGGGGAGTTGGATGAATTTGGAGGGCATGCTGGTCGCGCGGACGACTATCACTACCATATCGCGCCTTTGTTTCTGATAGAAAAAGTGGGCGATGCTGTCCCCATTGCGTATGCGCTGGATGGCTACCCAATGTATGGACTCAATGAAGCCGATGACGATTTGAACGGACATTTCGATGCAAATGGAAATTATCACTATCACAGCACGCTGGATTATCCCTATGTCAACGGAGGATTTAAGGGTGTTATTGAACTGGCCAGGGGAGAAGAAGTCGCCAACCAGCCCCGCACAAGGCCCGTTCGGCCTTCTGGCACGGGGATGCGGGCAAATATCACAGATTTCGTGAAGGGGGCAGATGACTGGTATCGGCTTACGTATGAGGCAAACGGTGGAACACATGCGATTGCCTATTTTCTTCGGCCAGATGGGGATTATAATTTTCAATTTGTAGATGCCAGTGGCAATATCACGCGGCAGACTTACCGCTCCAATGGGAGTGTTGCGGTGGAAGGTGGTGGGGAAACGTCCGGCCAGGGCGGTGTGTCTAATGATTCAGGTGTCCCCAGTGTAACCGATCCACCCGATACAGATTCCGATTCTTTGTTTGTTGCATCCGAGTTGTTGGGACGACCAACCGACAGGTCCATAACTGTCAATGTGGTTCCATCAGCAGACCTGGAAATTTATCTGGAATACGGAACAGAATCAGGTGTTTACACAAATCAGACATCTGTGGTGATGGGGTCGCGAGATACACCGATTGAAATTGCGATGGAGGGATTGCTTTCTAACACGCAGTATTATTATCGAACGCGCTACCGGCGCGCAGGAGAAACAGAGTTCAAAAGGCGAGGGGAATATACGTTTCACACATATCGTCCACCGGGGACAACATTCACCTTTTCAATTCAGGCCGACGCACATTTAGATGGTCGGTCCAGCCTGGGACTCTACCATCGACCCGATTTTCTCATCGATCTCGGTGATACGTTTATGTGTAACAAACACTCGGAACCACTTACGGATACCAGAAGACCTGCATCCGATTACGCAACTGTTGAGCGTCGGTATTTGTACGAGCGCGGAAATTTTGGGAAGATTACGCATTCTATTCCGCTATTTCTCGTCAATGGCAACCACGATGGGGAAGAGGGGTGGTCATTGAATGGCACGCCGAATAATGTGGCTGTTTGGGCTACAATGGCGCGTAAAAAATATTATCCCAATCCCGTGCCAGATGTGTTCTATTCCGGGGATTCCGATGAAGAGCAATTTGTTGGCGTGAGAGAGAGTTATTATTCGTGGTCGTGGGGAGACGCGCTGTTTGTTGTGATTGACCCTTATTGGTACACGACGACAAAGCCCAAACGCGGTGGCGTATCGGATAACTGGCGCTGGACCCTTGGCGAGAAGCAATATCAGTGGCTTCGGCAGGTGCTGGAGGGGAGTGATGCGACCTTTAAGTTTATATTTTCACATCACCTGGTAGGGGGCATTCATACAGGAGAAGGACGCGGCGGTATTGAGATGGCTCCGTATTACGAATGGGGCGGAAAGAATAGAGACGACAGTTGGGGGTTTGACACAAAACGCGCGGGATGGGGCAAGCCCATTCACCAATTGATGTTGGAGAACAATGTGTCGGCTTTTTTTCACGGTCATGACCATGTGTTTGTGAAGCAGGAGTTAGATGGGGTGGTGTATCAGGTGTTGCCACAACCCAGTAATACCAATTATCGGAACGGTGCCAGGATAGCCCTTGAGGGGGGGTATTTTAGTGGCACTGTCCTGGGAAATTCTGGGCATTTGCGTGTGACTGTTTCTCCCGATCATGTTGTGGTGGAATACATTAGAGCTTATCTGCCCTGGGATGAAGCTGCTGGACGGACAAATGGCGAGGTGAGCTATTCTTATCGGATAG
>JAGWBW010000144.1 GCA_021295695.1 Candidatus Latescibacterota bacterium | reverse complement strand
CGCATCCACTATGTCAGCCACTTTCTCAAGCTGAGTTTGTGGTATGCGCGATTTCTGATGGCACGGGAGGGGATTGCGTTTGAAGATGCGGTTACTTCTCGGGTCAATACGTATCGCAATACGGATTTTTTTGATGGTGAGCACCACCCGGCACGGGGATATGAAGACCCTGATTGGGACGACTGTTTGAAGGGGTTGAAGGCCATTTTTGATCGCTGTGAGGGTGAAACATGGGAAGAAGAGGGGCTGGCTTATTTGTGGCCCCGCGTGAAGAAAGGTTATAGCAGACCTTCGACAAAGGGCCGTCCTTACGAATGCTGGACGTATGACGATGGCGACGATTATATCGCGATACACATTGGCAATGTGTATCAGCCCAAATCGCCTTTGAGTGAAATGCGAGATGCATTTATGGGCACATTGCTGCAATTGTTGCGGGATACGCAGCAACGTCGTCCCGAAGTAAAGACCGTGAGGTGTGGCAGTTGGCTCAATTCTGCGCCACCATTTCAAGAACTCTTTCCCAAAAGCTGGCGCGATAGTGCGGTAGTGAGTCCAAAAGCAGGATACACGATGGGACATTGGGGCCAGTTTATGGATCGCACGGGGCGATTCCATGTCAAAAATGGGGCACATTTGCGGGCAACAGGGGAGTTTCTCTATCCCTGTTCGACCTGTTATGCGCCTATTGATGAGATTGTGGCGCATTTGGAGGCTATGGTGAAGCGGTAGTTACCTGTTGTTTTTCCAGGGTCTCGGGAACAAGAAAGAGGAAGATACCCGCTGCGGATAGGCCAATGCCTGCAATAGCCAGGGCCGCGGGCGACAGGCCGAGGAGGTCGGCGACATAACCGACGCATACGGGACCAGACATGCGCCCGCCGTCGCCGATGAGGCGCCAGAGGCCCAAGAATTCGCTCAGGGCGTCTCGGGGGGCAAGGTCGGCACCCAGAGTCATCATGGCGCCAGAACTGAGGCCGTTGCCAAATCCGAGCAGACTGGCGGCAAGGAGAAGGGCGATAAATTCTCCTGTGATGAGGCCAACGGAGAAAAAGGGCAGGTTCAAGTAAGCGGCAAAGGCTTCTGTGAGCGGGATAAGTGCCATGCCAACGGCTTGTAGCGCAAAACTGGGGACATTGGCGAATTTGCGTCCAAAGCGATCCATGATGACCCCGGCGGGATAGAACATCATCATGTCGATAAAGCCCGAGGCCGTCATGATGAGGCCGATTTGTTCATATCCCAGGCCGAGAATTTCGGCGCCGTAAAGCGGTATGATGATGTAGCGACCACTGCGAATGGTTTGGGCAAAGAGCTGACCTGTACCTGCGGTGATTAAATTTTTCCGGTTGGCGCGAAAGATGTTGGCAAAGTGTCTCACAAAACCGTGTTGCGGTGGCGATACGCGCTTGCGAGAGGCTTCAACGGCGATTGCCGCGACCACTGCGGCTAAGAGTGTGATGCCGCCATAAACGAGGAATGGATATTTTACGGATGTGACCGAGGCAATATAGCCACCGATGACAGGTCCCAAAAAGGTGCCGATGCGGCTGATGCCACCAAATACAGAGAGGGCACGGCCTCTCTGGTGGGCAGCTGTGGCATCGGCCAAATAGGCATACCGCGAGATATCCCAAAGAGCACCGCCGATTCCACCCACAAAGCGCAGCAAGAAGACCATAAGGATGGTGGGTGCAAAAAAGAGGCCCGCGCCGCAAAGTGCTACTGTTAGCACTCCCAATAGCATCGCTGCTTTGCGACCGATGCGGTTGAGCACTATGGCCGCGGGCAGATCGCCAACGAGGTGGCCGATTCCTTCGGCAGCGAGCACGAGACCGACGAGGCCGTAGGAAATATCAAACGATTTGGCGTAGAGTGGCAAGATAGGGAGGAGCAGGCCACTGCCCAGTCTGAGTAGAAAAGTAGGGATAAAGACGGGAAGGATGAGGGGGTTGCGGAGGATGGTGTTCATTGAAGTAAAAAACAAAAATAAGAGACAAAAAGCAATAAGGGTCGGGTGGCGGGCTAACCGCTGACAAATAATCTATGGATTTTCCAATACGCGAAATATGCTATGCGAGTGGTATTTTTTGGATTGCGGGTAGCTTGCAGGGGTTGACCGGATTTGGGTTTAACTTGCTTTCTATACCGGCAATGGTTTTGTGGTTCCCCGCGCAGGTGGTTGTGCCCGGGGTTTTGATGTCTTATTTGCCTTTGGGCACCGGGCAGTTTATTCAACTGCGGCGAGATGTGGATTGGAAGGTGCTGGGGATGATTGTGGGTACTGCGATTGTGGGTATGCCTCTCGGCGCGTTTATTTTACGCGATACAGATGCAGAGGTGATGAAGCGCGCCATTGGTTTCGCGATGGTGGTATTGGCAATTGTTTTGCAGTTGCGACCGGGTAATCCTTTTCGACATGGCGCACTGACCTGTGGGGGGGTGGGTATGTTCAGCGGTTTTTTGTCCGCCAGTATCGGTGTATCTGGACCGCCTATCGTTCTGTTTGGGCTGAAACAGCGCTGGCCGCAGGCGATGATGCGCGCAACGCTTTTGACCTGTTTTTTGTGTACTTCCACGTTGAGTCTCTGTGTGTTGTGGGCGGTAGGGGTGTTGACGCATGAGAGTTTGCAATTCGTCCTTTGGGGCGCGCCGGGTTTGATTTTGGGATTTTTAACCTCGACCTATCTCCGCGCACGGGTTCATCAGGTGGCGGTGTTTCGCTGGATTTCAATTGGGATGGTGATGGCAGGCGGATTGGCTGCGGCGATTTTTTGATGTAGCACAGGGTGATTAAACTCAACTGCCTGTTGATTGATCAGGTGCGCTATTTATTTTACCTTTATCTTCTATTTTGTCCTCTTCACCCAAATAAGAGAGAAGATGTATGCGCGACATAGATACGACCATTCGCAACTTGATGTCAGAGCGCATTTTGCTGCTCGATGGTGCGATGGCTACGATGATTCAGGCTTATGATCTGGACGAGCAGGCGTTTCGAGGTGATGGTTTTGGCGATCATCCCATTGACTTGAAGGGGTGTAGTGACCTTTTGTGTCTGACGCAGCCGCATTTGATCGAGGATATTCATCGGCGTTTTTTGGATGCCGGAGCGGATATTATCGAGACGAATACGTTTAACGCCACGCCGATTTCAATGGCGGAGTATCAGCTTCAGGACCGGGTTTACGATCTCAATGTGGCAGCCGCGCAGGTTGCGCGAAAAGCAGCGGATGAAATGACGAGACAAAATCCGCACAAGCCGCGATTTGTTGCGGGTTCTCTGGGTCCAACGAGTTGTACGCTTTCGCTCTCGCCCAATGTGAACGATCCCGCTTTTCGCACGCATGCGTTTGAAGATGTGGTCAATGGGTATTACGCGCAAATCGAGGGCTTGATGGCGGGAGGTGTGGATATAATCCTGGTGGAGACGGTGTTTGATACGCTCACTGCCAAAGCCGCGCTATTTGCCGTGTCGCGTTATTTTTCGGATCACGGCGTGAAAGTGCCTGTGATGATTTCTGGAACGGTGGCCGATCAAAGCGGACGCACGTTGTCCGGACAGACGATAGAGGCGTTCTGGTTGTCAGTGGCGCACGCACAGCCCTTGAGTGTGGGAATTAACTGCGCCCTGGGTGCGCGGGAAATGCGGCCTTATGTGGAGGCTTTGTCGCATTTTGCACCGGCGTTTATGAGTTGTTATCCCAATGCGGGTTTGCCCAATGAGTTTGGGGAATACGACGAGTCTCCGGGACATATGGCGGGTATTTTGGGCGATTTTGCCGCGCAGGGTTGGCTCAATATCGTGGGCGGATGTTGTGGCACTACGCCCGAATATATTGCCGCAATTTCTGAGGCTGTATCCGATAAGGCGCCGAGAAAAATTCCCGAGCGTTCTTCTGTGTCGCGCTTTAGCGGTTTGGAGCCGATGATTATTTATCCCGATTCCAATTTTATTATGATTGGCGAGCGCACCAATGTGACGGGGTCGCGGCGGTTTGCGCGGTTGATCAAAACGGGCGATTATGCAGCGGCACTGGCAGTTGCGCGGGAGCAGGTGACCGGTGGCGCGAATATGATCGATGTCAATATGGACGAGGGCTTGCTCGATTCAAAAGATGCTATGGCGACGTTTTTGAAGCTGATCGCGGGCGAACCCGATATTGCGCGCGTGCCAATTGTGATTGATAGTTCCGATTTTGAGGTGATCGAGGCCGGGTTGAAATGTGTACAGGGCAAGGCGATTGTCAATTCTATCAGTTTGAAAGAGGGTGAGGCGGTTTTTAAGTCGCAGGCAGAAACCGTGTTGCGTTATGGTGCTGCGGTTGTGGTAATGGCATTTGACGAGACTGGACAGGCGACGTCAATTGAAGACAAGGTGCAGATTTGCCAGCGCGCATATCGCATTTTGACAGAAGATATCGGGATAGATGCGCCAGATATTATTTTTGATCCGAATATTCTGACTGTTGCAACGGGTATTGAGGAGCACAACGATTATGCGGTCAGTTTTATCGAGGCTGTGAGGCAGATCAAAGATCTGTGCCCTGGCGCGAAGACGAGCGGTGGTGTGAGCAATATTTCTTTTTCATTTCGGGGCAATGATTACGTGCGGGAGGCGATTCACGCGGCTTTTTTGTATCACGCCATCCAAGCGGGTCTGGATATGGGCATTGTCAATGCCGGGCAGTTGATGGTGTATGAGGAAATCCCCGAGAAGTTGCGCGTGCTGATTGAAGATGTGTTGTTCAACAGGCGAGAGGATGCAACGGAACGGCTGGTGGATTTTGCCGAGTCTGTGCGGTCAGAGGGCAAGAGCCGCCAAAAAGACGATGCCTGGCGACAGGGGTCGGTTGAAGATCGCTTGAAACACGCGCTGTTGCACGGGCAATCAGAGCATTTGGTAGAGGATCTGGAGGAGGCTCTTGGCAAGTACAAACCGCTGGAGACGATCGAAGGTCCATTGATGGACGGGATGAATGTGGTGGGGGATTTGTTTGGTGCAGGCAAAATGTTTTTGCCCCAGGTGGTCAAAACAGCGCGTGTAATGAAGCAGGCGGTGGCGTATCTCGAACCTCTGATGGAAGACGAGAAGGCAGGCAGCAGGGCGCGTGGCAAAATACTGATGGCGACGGTGAAAGGGGATGTACACGATATTGGTAAGAATATTGTGGGCGTGGTTTTGGGGTGCAATAGTTACGAGGTGATTGATCTGGGTGTGATGGTGCCTGCAGATCGCATTTTGAAAGTTGCGCGGGAAAAAGAGGTCGATATTATCGGGTTGAGTGGTTTGATTACGCCGTCGCTCAATGAGATGGTCCATGTCGCGGGGGAGATGCAGCGCGAGGGGTTTGACGTGCCCCTTTTAATTGGGGGAGCGACCACGAGCCGCAAGCATACGGCGGTGAAAATCGCGCCGGTTTACGAATATGCAACCGTGCATGTGAAGGATGCTTCGCGCGCGACGGGTGTGGTGGGCACGCTGTTGAACGCAGAGCAGCGCGACGAGTATATGCGGGCAAATCGCGAGTCGCAGCAGCGGGCATTGGCCGAGTTTGATATTGCTCAAAGGCCGCTTATATCGTATCCAGATGCCCTATCGCGTCGTCAGGCATTTGATTGGGCACGGGTTGATCTTCCCAGGCCCAAGTTTACGGGTGTGCAGGATTTGCGCGATTTCCCAATTTCTCAATTGGTGGATTTTATCGATTGGGGACCGTTTTTCCACGCATGGGAGTTGCGGGGCAGTTATCCGAAGATATTGAACGATCCGCACAAGGGTGCAGAGGCGCGCAAATTGTTCGACGATGCGCAGGCGATGCTCCAGGCGATTGTCGATGAGGGATGGCTCAGCGCACAGGCTGTGTATGGATTTTTCCCGGCAAATGCGGATGGGGATGATATTGTCGTGTTTGAAGATGAGCGTAGAGATGCCGAGCGGGCGCGGTTGCCGATGTTGCGCCAGCAGCAGAAAAAACGCACCGGAGGACCGTATTTTTCTCTATCCGATTTTGTTGCGCCTGTTGGATATGCAGATTATATCGGGGCGTTTGCCGTGACTGCCGGGTTGGGCGTTGATGCAAAAGCAGCGGCATTTAAGCACGCATTGGACGATTATAATGCCATTTTGCTTCAGGCTATAGCGGACCGCCTGGCTGAGGCATTTGCCGAATGTTTGCACGCAAAGGCGCGGAGAGATTGGGGCTATGGTCTGGACGAGGCGTTGAGTAATGAGGATTTGATCAGGGAACGATATCGCGGTATTCGCCCCGCGCCCGGTTATCCAGCTTGCCCGGATCACACGGAGAAGCAGACTTTGTTTGATTTGATCAGGGTTGAGAGAGAGACGGATATTCGGTTGACGGAGAATTTTGCGATGTCCCCAGCAGCTTCGGTCAGCGGCTGGTATCTCGCACATCCCGATGCGCGCTA
>JAGWBW010000143.1:7180-8195 GCA_021295695.1 Candidatus Latescibacterota bacterium | reverse complement strand
CGTCGGCTATGGCGCGATAGGGGTTGAAGTAGTGCCGGTTGTGATAGACTGTGTCGCCATTTCCGGTAAAGTGTATGCCCAGGCGGTTGTCTATGTTGAGATAGGAGGGATGGCCCAGGTTGTCGATTATGTCGTCTGCTTCAGATTCGCCGTGCCAGCCGGCGTATCGGGTTTCGCCATCGGGGCGATATAGTACGCGCTCTCCGCGGCAGTTGGGCGCCAGGTGAGAGAAGTGTTCGTTGGTGATGCGCAAAAATCCCTGGTTTAGTTCTTCCATTACGAGGTCTTCTATGGCAGTGAATTTTTCAAAGGACAAGACGCGTCCGTCTGGCAGGCTGGCAAAGAGTACGTGTTGCCGCAGGGATTCCTGGCAGCGGTCTATTATTAGCGCGGTGGCAAAGCTGTCGTCGTATTCGGCAACGCGCACTGTTTTGAGGCGGTGGCTATCGGGACGGTTTTGTACGACGGGTGTGCCGAGCCATGTGTCTGAACAGGGGGCGATGGTGTAGATGCCCTCTCGCGTGAGGGGCAGGGCCATGATTGAGTTGCGCCAGGCAAATGAGGTCTGTCCGTGTGGGTGCCTGTGGTGTACAAATCCCCCGTGGGGAAAGTGGCGCACGCCCGAGAGACGCGATTCCATTTCTTCGGTGGGTGAAGGCGATGGGCCTGGTCCAAAGAGGCGATGGAGGAGGTACAGGCTGGCTGCTCCCGAGATTGAGACTTCGCGCATGATCATCGGGTCCTGCTGATCGTGTGCTTTTTGGGCGAGGTCCTGGTCGTACATCCGTCCCCCATTTCCGCGCTGACGTAGCTCGGCATTTTCCAGTCCCAGGCATGATAGGGCTGCGGCGTCTGCGTCGTCGAAATATACGGCGGCAATCGCATGCGCGGAAATGGTTGCGAATATGTTCAGATAATGCCAGTCCATTCCCTGAACAGCCTGGGCATATCCGCCGCCGTCGGTGAGTGCTTTCAGGTTTTCGTACACGCGCTGTTTGTTCCAGAAGAGTTCTGG
>JAGWBW010000143.1:684-7153 GCA_021295695.1 Candidatus Latescibacterota bacterium | reverse complement strand
GGAGAGAGGCCAGAAGCCGTGTAACTCGGGTGTACCATGCCGTGGTTCTCCGCGAGGTAATCGGGTAGCGCTGTGAAGATTTTTGCGGTTAGCGTACGCGCGGTTTCGTCGCCTACGAGGCCGAGGTCTTTGGTGTCTTGCGGCGCGGCGCATGTGGAGAACATCCATCTGCGCGCGGTTGTTTCCCAGGCTGCTGCGTCCGCGTGTTCGGATAGGAAGAGGAAGCAAGAGGTAAGCCCGTGAGAGGTCCAGGCATTTTCTTCCATTTGTGTGTCTGTATAGACGCCGCTTTTTGGGGCCATGTCGCCGAACCGTGCGGCGTAGTCTTCGTGTACGCGGGCGACCATCATCCACGTTTCTCGGTCGATCCATTCTCGCAATAGCAGACAGATGCACGCCAGGCCAGCAATGGTGCTGCCGCACTGGCTTTCGCGGAAGAAGCCTTTGCCCCGCTCGCCCCATTTGGTGCCGCAGTTTTCCGGGCGGCCCAGTCCCTCTTGTGGACGCACGCAGTCTTCGGGACCGGAGTCGTGCGTGAAACAGAGGTAGCGCACGCCTTTGATTGCCATTTTCCTCAGGGCGTCGCGGGATACGCCTGTGGATGCTTCGTCGTATTCTGGAGACGTACTGGCATAGGCAAATGTTTCGGCACAGCTGATGGTTTCGATTCCATACCAGTGACATCCGCCGAAGAAATGCCCGCAGTTGGGGCGGTCGGGCCAGTCGGCAAAATACGCGATGCCCGTTGGGATCCACTGTTCGATCATCCGAAGATAACGGCGACTCATTTCGTTTTCAGTGTCGGGAAGTTGCGGATGCGGCAGGTCTGTGGTGTCGGTCATGCGTAGCATTTTGTTTTCCTTGGGAAATAAGCGGTCAGTTGTAGGGGACGGTTCCTGTGCCCCCGTATAGAGGCACTACGGGGCAGGCTCCCGTCATCGCGGCATTGTTTTAGCCGCCACGCGCAGGCAAGAGCATCACAAAGACTCATCCGATAGTATCACTTGACTAAGATATTGTTTTTATGTATATTTATAGTGTCATATAGATTAAGCATAATGCTTTTTTTGTGGCTATTTCTCAAGCCTCAGCGGACAGAGAGCTTTATGCATCTATGTGACAACTGCTGGGCTTTCTTTACTGCGTGGTTGCCAATGTATGTGACCTATAAATATAAGCTGTATAGCCGATGTGATCGCAATAAGTATCTCCATCGCGAGATTGACGCCTTTGCGGGTGTGTATAATCATTTCATCGCCTTGCACAAGCGATACTATCGGCGATTTAAGAAGTATCCAGGCAAGTACACACTGATAAAGCACTTGACAAACCTGAAAAAGACCGTGCGTTTTTCTCACTGGCGTCTGTTGCCGAGTCAGGCATTGCAAAATGTGATCGAGCGCATAGACTTTGGATACCAGAAGTTCTTTGCAAAAGACAACAAGAGACCGCCTAAATTCCGCAGTAAATTCAAATACAAGTCCTATACGCTTAAGCAAGCTGGGTACAAGTTTCTGGACGGTAACAAGATGCGTATAGGTAAGCGTGTATTCAGGTATCACAAGAGTAGAGACTTTGCTGTAGATAGTGTTAAAACAGTCACCATTAAGCGTGATAGCGCAGGCGACTTGTGGCTATGTGTTGTTGCAAAAGCTGAAGCGTTCAAGTCATTCATTGTCAAGACGGGTAAAACCGCAGGCTTTGACTTTGGCTTGAAAACATACTTGACTGCAAGTGACGGCACAAAAATACAATCGCCATTGTTCTTCAATCGCAATTCAAGAAGGGTCAAAAAGGCTAATCGCAATCTTTCTGGCAAGAAGAAGGGGAGCAACAACCGTCATAGCGCAAGAGTAAATCTTGCCAGAGTACACAGGCGCGTGGCGAATCAGCGCAGGGACTATCACTGGCAACTTGCCTATCAACTGTGCAAAGAATATGACGTAATGTGCTTTGAAAAACTCAATATCAAAGCCATGAAACAGTTGTGGGGAAGAAAAATTAGTGATCTAGGGTTCTCAGACTTTTTGACTATTCTCAAGTATGTAGCAAAAAAGACAGGCAAGCATGTTACGCAAGTCAGACAGGGGTTGCCGTCGTCAAAAACTTGCTCTGCTTGCGACAATATAAAAGAAAATCTTGAATTGCGAGAAAGAACATTCCATTGTTGCAAATGTGGTCTCGAAATAGATAGAGACCTCAACGCAGCGATAAATATTCACAGGTGGGGGCGTCCACCTCTGGCGGAGGTAGCGTAAGACTTGCCGACCTTCGGGAAAGCAAGCAACTACTGTTGATCCCACAATCCCTGCTGAAGCAACAGGTTCTATAATCCATAAGCTTTAGCTTGGGGAGTACGTCAAAGGGGCGGTGTAGCGATACTTTCCAGGGGTAGTTGCCGAATGCATAGACGTCTCTGCCGCATTCGGGACAGCCGAGGTCGGGGTTGACGTGGATTCCCCGGGGAATGGATTGTCCCGTGATCAGGTCCCAGATTTCTCCGTCGCTTCGCGCCATATAGGGCGCGCATGTATTGATCGCGGCATCTCGCTCGACTCTCGCCCAGGCGTAGCGTTGGATATTTCGCCGGGCATTGCTTATTTCTTCGGGTGTGTATAATCCCATCTCGATGCTCCTTATGGCGTGTCAAAGGCTTGCACGAAAATCAAGAAGTCGCCAAATCCCACTTTTCCGTCCAGGTCCAGGTCAAAAGGGGCGAATACGGTCGCGTATTCGCCCACTATTTTTCCGTAGGCGTTGGCGAATAGGAGAAAGTCTTCGAAACCTATTGTCCCGTTGCCGTCAAAGTCTGCGCTGCTGGAGGTGCTGGCTTTGAGAAAAAGCCGTCGGATAGTTTTGAAGATTTCGTCGTCGGGTGCTTTGGGCAGGGCGTAGGTTACGACGCCCTCGCAGAAGCCTCGTCGCCTTTGTACCAGTGACATTTTTACTTTGTCGCGGATGCGCTCGGCTGTGCCCGGTTCGCCGTTCCTTTTTACAAATTGGTGTCGGGTTGCCGCTATCATGACGATTAGTGGTATGCGATACCTGCCCGCACCCTGATAGGCAGGTTCAAAGTTTACGGTCCAGTGCCCTTCAACTGTTTGTTGCCAGTTTTCTTCTGCTATGAAGCCCTCTACAACGGGTTCCTGTATTTCTACGATTACGGGATAGTTGGATACGCGTTTGCGGTCATATACGCGGATGGTCAGGGTTATATGTGACTTTTGGTTCGCCAATGGGGCGAGGGATAATTCTACTGTTTGCCAGGCTTTTTCGCCGCCAGCTACGTCCTCTTCCCACACAATCTGGCCATCTATGAGCACTTGTTTGAAATGGTAGCCCGCTGTTGGTCCTTCATAGCTGTCCTGTTGCGTCAACCGAAGCGTATAGCGCTCGGCGTTGGGCATTACGCGAAACCGCCTTTGGAGACTTGCGGCGTCGCCTATTGCCGAGCGGGTGCGTTCGGGATAGGAGAATTGCCATCTCGCGGGTGTGTTTCTCTGGTCGTTGAGTAATTGCCATGTCCTTTGTACGGTTTGCGCGGTTTTGGGATAGGCAGCGACTACGCCATCGATTGCGTTTCCATAGTTTGCGATAAATGCCCGGTCCATTTCCGGATAATACATCAGGGGCCAGAATTCCATGTTGGGGTTGATGGCCCGCGCCCTTTGACGCATGTTCGATACATAGGCGGGGGTAAATAAGTTTCGGTTGGCCCAGAAATCGTCGATTACAAATGCTTTCAAGTTGGGATGGGCGAGTGATAATAGCGCGATTTCTTCTGCCCAGCGCATGTAGTCCAGTCGAAATGGTTCGGAATATCGCGTGCCGTATATCGGCGGGCTTTCCGAGGGTGGTACGAGATAGACCCAGGTGTCGATTCCCGCTTTTTGCGCTGCGGGTAAAAATAGTTTCAGGTCTTCCCAATCGGTTTCTCTGTGCCAGATGAGAAAGAAGTACGCGTTGACGCGCAGTTCAGTCAAGCGACGTATGAGGACGGGTATATCTACGCGACCATCGCTTCCTCTTATTTCCGCGTTGTAATCGGCGAGTACAGGCGGCAGGTCCGCCTGCAGAGGGCTCGCGGTGAATACCAGTAGTATCCAGATTAGAATTTTCAATTTGTGAGTCATTTAAAAATGTCTTTGCGATAAATTTTTGTGGCTTATCGCCGCTATGTGTGACTATATTAGGCAAAGTTAGTTTAGAAAAAGTAAGTCGCCAAAGGCCTGAAAAGCAACACAAAATGAATTAGCATAATAATACTCTGTGACCAAATTGGAGCAACAATGGGCAAACTTATAGCTTTTGGTTGGTATGGGGGCAAGTTCAGCCATCTCGATTGGTTGCTTCCATTGCTACCTGAAGCTCAGCATTTCTGTGAGCCGTTTGGTGGTTCGGCGGCAGTCCTGCTGAACCGAAGGCCATCGCCTGTTGAAACCTATAATGACATTGATGGCGAGATCGCCAACTTCTTCCGAGTGCTGAGGGATCAAAAGAACAAGCTGGTAGAGGCAATTGGCCTGACGCCATTTTCCCGTGAAGAGTTCGAAAGCGCGATTAATGAGTCGGGTCACGACGTATCAGATGTAGAGAGAGCAAGGCGTTTTTATATTCGCGCCAGGCAAGTCCGCACTGGCTTGGCGCAGAAGGCCAGCGCAGGCAGATGGGCGCACTGCCGCCTGACGAGCCGCGCAGGTATGGCGGGGGCTGTCTCTCGATGGCTTGGTGCTGTTGAAAATCTTCCCCTTATCGCACAGAGGCTCCTTCGCGTTCAGATAGAACATGATAAAGCAACCAACGTGATTAAGCGTTATGATAGCGAAGACACCTTGTTCTACTGCGATCCACCTTATCCTCATGATTCTCGTAGCGACAACAATGCCTATGGCTATGAAATGACAGACGATGAACATAGAGAGTTGGCAGAAGTTCTCCATAAGGTAAATGGCAGAGTTGCCCTATCCAGCTATCGTTCTAAATTGATGGACGAACTCTATGGCGATTGGCGTTGTATAGAAGCCCCTGCAAAGGTCGTTCATTCTGTGAAAACCTTCAGACAAGAACTCCTGTGGATAAACTACGAACCCGATAGTGTGGAGAATCCATGCCCAGTCCACCAAGAATCCTTTCTATAGCTTTTCAGCGTGCGTCCGAAGGTCTTGACCAGTCTCTCATAGACGATGTCGGAATAGCGAACAGCATAGAGTATATTTGCAGGAATGTACAGAACAGGGCTGGCACTCGACTATTGATGGCTTCATTACTCGCCAAAATTCATCGCCCGGAGGTGGATATACGCAAGCCTTACACTGAAATTGGAGATGACGACACCTACTCAGGAAGGACCTACGACGAATCCTATGTATCCACATTCATCAACCAGCATGATCTTCCCTGTAATTCAACCACCGCATTTCTAACGCCTGCGTTCAGAAATAGAAATATTGTGTTGACGCCAGATGTGAACCTTGTGGGACGACCTCCGAAATTATACCAGACAGTCCTACAACTCCTCAACCATGTATATATGGTCAGAGTTTCACCAGATGATTTGCTGGCAGAAACTGTAAGACATCTTCTTATAGTTAGAAATGAAGGGCAGCAACAAATCACGTCATTGCGTGCAGACTTGAAAACCTCAGAAGAATCCGTTCCTCTTTCATCTGAGGCTATCGTTTCCCTCATCCAACAACATCTCGCCTCTCCTCGTTCAAGTCGGCTGCCAGTACTGGTTGTCGCGGCGGCCTACCAATGCGCTTCCGATCACTTGAGGGAACGAGTGCTTCCACTCGAATCTCACACATCCGCCGACGAACAGACCGGAGCACTCGGGGACGTACAGATTACTTTGATTGGTGACGACGCTGTGGCCACGGCGTATGAAATGAAAACAAGGCGTGTGACGCAGGAGGATATTAATCGCGCTCTTCAAAAACTCAGCACCAGTGGCCTGAGAATAGACAATTACATTTTTATTACCACGGACGAGATTGACCAGAGAGTTCAGGAATATGCCAAAGGTATATACGATGAGACTGGCGGTATCGAGGTAGTTATTCTGGATTGTATAGGCTTCTTGCGTCATTTCCTGCACCTGTTTCACAGGATTCGTACAAATTATCTCGAAGCCTATCAAAACCTCGTTCTCGATGAGCCGCATAGTGCTGTCAACCAACCCTTGAAAGTGGCGTTCTTGGCTTTGCGCCGGGCGGCTGAGAGCGGTGAATAATTCTATATTTTGAGTAAGTAGTCAATAAAAAATCTGAGCTTGTTTTAAGCGAGTATTTGACGATATCGAAAACACTATGGCCCTTCCCGAAATCCTGTCTCCCACATCTGAAGATGCCCAAAGTAAAGCGGCGCGCATTACGCCTCGCAGTGTCGCGTTGGGGCTTCTGATTGCATGTCTGGCGAGTGCATGGGTGACGTATTCCCGCACGGCTGCAAATACTTCTGCTGTCAATAT
>JAGWBW010000143.1:0-501 GCA_021295695.1 Candidatus Latescibacterota bacterium | reverse complement strand
TGGCAACGCCGGAGAACGGGTGGATTGACAATGTTCAGCCCTATCTTCCGTCGTATCTTTTTCCCTCTAATGATCACCAGCAGACGACGTTTTTGTACGAGGGCTTGCCATCTGGCGCGTCTATTCCGTGGGAGGTTTGGGTCGGTCCGATTTTCTGGTGGGTTACGCTGATTTTGGCCGGGTTTGTGGTGTGTTTTTGTCTGGTGGTTATTCTTCGCAAGCAATGGGTTGAGAGTGAGCGCCTGGATTATCCTTTGCTCGCGCCTGTTCTCGAGATGGTTGCCGAAACGCGCGATTCTTCGGGGCGAAGTGGCTGGCCGGTCCTGTTTCGAGGATATCTCTTTTGGATTGGTTTTGGGCTGGCGTTTGGGATTATCGGGTGGAATATTATTACTTATTTTTATACGACGGTTCCCCGCATTAGTATGAGTCCGAATGCGGGGCTTTTTTATTTTGCGCGCCTTTTTCCGCCGTTGTTGACACATATCAATACTTATACGA
>JAGWBW010000018.1:47014-51877 GCA_021295695.1 Candidatus Latescibacterota bacterium | reverse complement strand
CCAGTGAGGGCGAGGAGGTCCATTTGCCGTTGTGCCCAGGTGGGTTGGTGCGCCATGTCGAGGACGTGTTTGAGAAAAGGTACGCAATTGAGCTGTTCGGCCATAGGGAGCAGGCCTTCGACGAGTTCCTCGGTTATTTGTGGGACGGATTTGAGGTCGTGAGAGGTGGAATCGACCAGTTGTGCATTGATGCCGTATCGCGAGGCGTGCCATTTGTTTTGACGGATGAGCATGGGGTGGCTGTCGCGTTGATAGATTCCCTGATCGATTTCGTCGGATAGGTGGCAAATTAAACACTGTATTAGTGCGACCAATCCCAATGTATCTTCGAGAGTGCCGGGAATGTCGCAAATGCGGACTTCAACGGTGCCAAATGCGTGGTGTGGACGCACGTCCCACCAGATTTCGCGGATGGATTCGATATAGCCGGTGTCGATGAGGTGGTTGATTAACCAGACATATTCACTCCAGTTGCGCATTAAGGGGGGCAGCCCAGCGGTGGGGAGGCCCTCCATTACTTTTGACCGCCACGAGTGCAAGCCCGTGACCCGACCCTCCCAGAATGGGCTGTTGCAAGAAAGCGCCAGTAAGACGGGCAAATAGCGCAGAATTCGGTCGCAGATCATTATGGCTTTGTCGCCGCTGTTGACGCCCACGTGTACGTGGAGGCCAAATGTGACCAGTTGTCGGGCA
The DNA here is from genome assembly GCA_021295695.1 of Candidatus Latescibacterota bacterium. Lineage (GTDB taxonomy): Bacteria > Latescibacterota > UBA2968 > UBA2968 > UBA2968 > VXRD01. The sequence continues at coordinate 51,184 of JAGWBW010000018.1, read as the reverse complement.
GTATCTTGAAGCATATTGACGAGGCCCATATATCGGTCATTGGGTGTGATTTTTTGTTCTCGCCAGGTGGAAAATGGGTGCGTGCCCGACCAGTAGAGTTGGACATTCTCGGCAGCCGCTACGCTGGATAGCGTCTGGAGTTTGGGCTTGAGGTCGGCTTCCACATGGCTGACATTTTCACATACATCGGTGTTGATTTCAACATAACACTGCATCAATTCGGGCTTGATTTTGTCGGCATATTCGTCGGGAATGCGATTGAGTATCGCGGCATTTTTGCTGCACAATGCCATGGTGTTGGCATCGACCAGAGCCAGTTCTATTTCCACGCCGAGGGTGGGTTGGGTACTGGGATTAAATTCAAGTCTGGTCATGGCAATCTCCATTCTTTTTTTGCGATGGATCAAAATAGTTGACGACGCTGCGCGCGAGTATTTTGGCACCTATGACCAGGGCGCGTTCATCAATGTCGAAGTCGGGTGCATGCAAGGGTGGGGCACTTCCCCGAGCGGGCATGCACCCCAGGCGAAACAGGCTACCGGGCACATGGTCGAGATAATTGGCAAAGTCCTCGCCACCCATGCTCGGTTTGGCAATGGTCTGAACGTGTGTTTGGCCCAATAAATCGATGGCATCTTGGCGGATCAGTTCTGTGAGTGCGGAGTCGTTATTGACCGATGGGGGACCAGTGAGAAAATGAACATCAATTTGCGTGTCGGTGAGATTGGCTATGCCATTGGCAATCTTGAGAATGTGATCCATGGCATGGGCCTGGGTTTTGTTACTGAGGGTGCGAAGGGTGCCGCGGAGCAGAGCCTGGCCGGGTATGACGTTGGGATTTTCGCCTGCAGAGATATGCCCAATTGAGATGACAACCGGGTCATAGGTATCTACATTGCGAGGCAATGATTGATAAAGCGCAGTGATGACCTGAGCAGCAGCGGCGATGGGGTCTCGCGTTTCCCGGGGGCGTGCGGCATGTCCGCCCCGCCCCTGGATGCAAATTTCTATTTCGGCACAATTGGCTGTGAGCACGCCCTTGCGTATGCCCACAGTGCCTGCTGGACGCGAGGGATCGAGATGAAGACTGAGCAGACCACAGACATTTTTGAGGGCACCAAAGGCGATCATGTCCTTGGCGCCGCGGTTGGTTTCTTCAGCAGGTTGAAAGATGGCGCGCCAGTACACAGGCCACGGCAATACATGGTCGCATTCCAAAAGGCCCAAAACAGCACCGAGTACTGTGGCTGTATGACCATCGTGTCCGCAGGCGTGCATCACGCCTGGTACGCGACTGCGATAGGGCACGTTTTTTTTTGTATCTTGTATGCGAAGCGCGTCGATATCGGCTCGCAGGCCTATACGCGTGTTTCCCAATGTATTGTCGGCGATGACGCCACAACCTCTGGGACCCGTCTGTACATGGCATCCGGTCTGTTGTAACAATTTGACGAGATAACGCGTGGTTTCCACTTCGCGACCGCTGGGTTCGGGATACATGTGCAGATCGCGGCGAACGCGTACAATTTTTTTTTCTTGAGCGTCAATAGCACGGTCGAGTTTTTGCATCCATGAATTGGGCATATATTTAAAATAAGTATAATTTTTTTTTCTGCTATAAATTGTTTCAGGCGGTTCGCCTGCCTGTGTGCGATTTGATAGGTCAAATACTTGAATGCCTATTTACTCTTGACTTCCTGCCGTGGATGGTTGAAATTAGACTGTCATTTTTGTAAGGGTAGATAAACCGAGATATTTCTTTTCTAAGGAGCGTGTTATGTGGCGACGACAAGAAGTACATCGCGATTTTTTTTGGATTGGAGTTGTTGCTGGCTTTGCCATTGTTGGCCTCGCCGTTGTGGGATTTTTGTTGGGAACGGAAATGGGGCGAAATACGCGCACGAGATTGGGACAGACCGTTCAACGCGTGCGTAGCCGCATTAATGGATCAGCAGAATCCAATGGTTCAACAGAATCTCAGGAATCACCCGCTGAAGAATATATAGATTAGAAAGAATCCCGGGTGTGTTTCTGGATTGAACTACTAACCTATAAGAGGTGAGACGCGAGAAGTAAAACGCGAAGGCGTTTTACTTCTTGCGTTTTTGTATGTGATGAATTTGCTTTCCAAACCCGATGGATATCCCATTTATGCTGTTGTGGAAAATGTTCGTTCACTGTTTAATGTGGGCGCGATTTTTCGCTCGGCAGATGGGATCAATGCATCGGGAATTTATTTGACGGGGTTTACGGGATGTCCCCCGCGCAAGGAAATCAGTCGCGTGGCGTTGGGCGCAGAAGAGACCGTGCCCTGGCATTACGAACGGGATACAGAAGAGGTAATTGGCGGTTTGCGCTCACAAGGTGTGCAGGTGATTGCATTAGAGCAAACGCCAGATAGTGTCGATTTTCGAACTTTTTGCTATCGCTGGCCGGTGGCTGTAATTTTGGGCCATGAGGTGACGGGCGTGCGTCCTGAGACACTGTGTTTGTGCGACGGCGTTGTACATATTCCAATGTTGGGAACAAAAGTGTCTCTAAATGTGTCTGTAGCTACAGGGATTATGCTTTATGAATTGTTGTCCGTTTTTGAAGGACAAGGAGATAGGGAGTGGTAAATTGCTCACACAAAGACACAAAGGGGCGGAGATTGGCTGGGTTGGGCAGTTGGGGCTGACCGCTGACGACTGAGAAAGGATGTATCCCGATGAATTTACGCTTTTGCGCTGTGCTGTGTATGCTTATGGTCCTGAATGGAGAGGATCTGTGGGCTGAAACGAGCGTGTTTTGGGTGGCTGACGGCCCTATGGGATCGGATTTTGATGGCGATGGCAAGGTGACGTTTACCGATTTTTTGCACTTTGTCAATAGTTTTAATGCAAATTCAGAGGATGAGAGCTATGATCCCCGCACGGATTTGAACGAGGACGGGGTCACGAATTTTAACGATTTTTTGGCATTTAGTTCTTCTTATGGTCAAGCGAAGACACCTGCTGAACCGAGCGGAGATCGATATATTATTTATGTGGCGGATGTAGATGATAGTTCGGTTATGGCACTGGATTCTGATTCACACCTGATACTGGATTATCTGCCCTACCGCGGTCCGGGTGGGGTGATAGTATCTGCGGATCAGCAGTCGATTTATGTGACGGAGGTGTTTGGGTTTTTCAAGATGGACACGCGCCATGAGGTGCAGTTTAGCGTGCCTGTTGAGTCGCGGGGCAAAGCGGTGCTGAGTCTCGATCAGACGCGAGCTTATGTGGCCGATCAAGTACAGGACCTGGTTCGCGTGGTGGATGTGGTGAATGGCGTTACCGTAGATTCTATCCTGGTGGGAAATCGCCCAATTGACGTCGCGCTCTCGCCCGATGGCACAAAGTTGTATGTGGCAAATCAAACAGATCAAAATGTGGTCGTTGTCGATCTGGTTACGATGGCGGTTACGGCGAGGATAATTATCGGTGATATTCCATTAGAGATCTCAATTACGCAGGATGGCGCGCGCGCTTATGTAACAAATTGGAGTCGCGGTGTGATCTCTGTTTTGGATCTCAATACCAATCAGGTGGCGGGCGCGCTTCAGATTGATCAGGGGGGGGCATTTGGTGCAGAGTTTTCGCCCGACAAAAGTTTGTTGTACGTAAGCGCGCAGGGCGCGTTGTTGGAAATTGATGTGGCGCACAATTTGATTGTTCGCACATTGAGGTTGGGGGATGATTCGACGGTGCTCGGGGTTTCGCCCGATGGCTCTCGGGCTTATGTTACAACGCTTGTGCGACAGGCTGGCGGACCGGGACTTACGGTGGTGGATTTGAATGAGTGGAAGATTCTCGGACGGTTACGGGGGTTCTTTTTCCCGAGGGAGATCGCGTTTCGGACTGTGCCGAGGATAATGGAACCTCAGTGAGAACAGTATGATCTATGAAGAGACGAGAAGCGACCTTAATGGTCGCTTTTTTTCTTTGGTAGCAACAGGTCGAGACATTCTGACATGAGGATATTGATGCGTTCGAACGCGTGTCGAACTGTCAGTATTTCGCGAGGGGGCTGAATATAGGGTGCATCGACGATTTCGTGCCCACAGTTATCGACCAATGCCCGGGCGGCGTTGGGCGTTGTTTCCAGGTGGAATTGCAATGCGAGGATCTGATCGCCTACCGAGAATGC
>JAGWBW010000018.1:40758-46995 GCA_021295695.1 Candidatus Latescibacterota bacterium | reverse complement strand
GGAAGGTCAAATGTGTCGCCATGCCAGTGAAAAACTTTGCCGGCCCGTGCGAGCAATGGCCCGATTTTTCCAGGCGCTCGCACGCCCTCAATGGGAAACCAGCCGATTTCTTTGTGGTCGTTGGGATAGATTTTTGCACCGAGTACTTCGGCAATGAGTTGGGCGCCCAAGCAAACGCCCAGTATCCGTGTACCGGCATCTATTGCCTGTTTCAAAAATTCCTTCTCTCGCACGAGCCAGGGATAGTCGCGTTCGTCATAGACGCCCATGGGTCCCCCCATGACGACCAATAGGTCAATTTCATTGGCTGATGGCAATGCCTCGTCGGCAAAGAGGCGCGTGCGCGAAATTTGAGCGCGACGCGCTTTTGCCCAGGATGCAATGCTGCCGAGGCCCTCAAATGGCACATGCTGGAGATAGTGCAGTTTCATGATTTTAAGAAATGTCAACGGGTTGTTGCGTTCTGATGGACTCGTAGATGGCGTCCATTGTTTTCATATTGCCGATGCTGTTTTCGGGCGGGATGCGGTGGGGTTGTCCGGTGTCGAGGCAATCGCACAGATGGTGGAGTTGGTTCAGGAATTGAAAGATGGGTTCAAATTCATGGGTTTCAACGCCGTCGCGGGTGTGGACCTCAAGGGTCGTGGGTTGGTTTTCGTTGTTCCATGCGCGTTCTGTTCGCAACATGCCATTGGTGCCGGAGATTTCGAAATATTGTGAGGAGGCCATTTTGAAGCTAAATGTGAGTTGTGCGGTGACATGATTGGGAAATTCGTAGATGGCGATAATTGTTTCATCCACTTCGCGACCAAATTCTCCTGTGGCATAGACGCGGATGGGATCGGCGTTGGCTATGAAGCGGGCATGATGGGTATTGTAACACCCCAGATCATAGACCGCGCCACCGCCTTTTTCTTTGTTGAATCGCCAGTTGAGTTCGGGTTTTCGGCGGTCGTCTGAAACGCCTGTGCAAAAGGTGCTGCGAATATTGCCCAGGGTTCCGATTTTTCCACTGTCGAGAATTTCTTTGGTTTTGAGATGTAAGGGGTGATGGCGAAATTTGAAGGCTTCGGCGAGGAGGATATTGTTGGCTTTGGCGCATGCAACCATTTCTCGGCATTCTGCAGCGGTTTGGGTGATGGGTTTTTCGCAGAGGATAGCGTGGACTTTTTGCGATTTCGCGATTTGATTGCTCAGATTGGCGTGAAAGCGGCCCCAGGTGCAGATGATGGCGATGTCGAGGTTTTCATTGTCGAGCATCTGGTCGAGATCTGTATAACCTTTTCGGACGTCAAATTCGCCACGGTATCTCTCAACTGCTTCGGGCAAGACATCGCAGACTGCAACGATTTCTGCGCGGTCAGATTGTGCAGCAGCCCGACCATGAGCACGCGAGATACCGCCAGCACCAACAATTCCAATGCGATAAGACATGTTAAACTCCTGAAAAAAGACCTCAGGCCAACACATTCAAGATATGTCGCGCAACAGATTCAGCCAGTATGGCAGAGCCGTCTTTTGAAAAATGCACATTGGCGGGGAGTTGTATATCGTCAAGGCGTTTTTTAGCATATCCATAGAGGTCATGTGTGGGAATGCCGTGTGCAGCCATGACTTTTTGTGCGATGGCGTTGTATTCAACTTCGTCGCCGGGTTTGCGGATGGACGTGCCTTCGGGAACTGGTGTGGTGGCGCACCAGATTAATTTGGCACCGGTTTGTTTGAGGCGTTTGACCAGGGTGTCGAGGTTTTGTTCGTATTGGTCGGCAGGCACTTGATGTTGGCCCTGGGGTGGATCGACGCGCTCACCCTGTTCTGTCATATAGACGATGTCGTGTAATCCCCAGTTGAAGTGAATGACATCCCAGGAACCGTCGCCGAGCCAGTTTTCAATTTCTTCTATGCCGCGCTTTGTCGGCCCGCAGTTGGTGAGCGGGCGGTGGAGATTGGCTTTGCCTTTGAGCAGTTCGCGCACGGGCACGGTATAGCCAATGGAGATGGAGTCCCCAATGATCAGGACGCGGGGAAGGCCGGGTTCGTCTTCAATGGGTTCAAATGCTGGATTATTGTTGGGGGGCATGAGGTTCTCCTTTTTATGGTTCTTATGCGTTTTGCCATGCGTCTTCCCAGGGCGTGCCTTCGAGCGATTCTGCGGCGATATCCTGGGGACCGCGTTTGAGCACTTGTTCTTTATATTTTTCGATGCTCAATTTGTCGGGCGATAAGGAGGTTTCTTTGCTGATGGCGCGGGTAAATGCTTCGGCGAAGGTTTCGATGCTGTCTTTTTCATCATCGGGCAAGCGTTTGGGCCAGGGGCCATCGTTGAGGTTGACTGTGCGGCATTCTTCTTCTGTGGGGATGCGGGGTGGACCAGGATACGAGCGCAGCCTGTCGCCGTCAATCGAATCATTCAGGCCGTGTTGTCGTTCCCAGGCAATTATTTGAGTGCGAAATTTTGCCGCCAATTCGGGATGTTCGGTGATGAGGTTGTGCTGTTCGTGTGGATCAGTTTCAAGGTCGTAGAGTTCTTCGATGCCACCGTGGGCAAAAAAGGCGTATTTGTGTTTCTGGTTGCACGCTGAAATCCAGCGTCCTTTGCCCTTGCCGTAGTCTATTATGGCGGATTCTCGGTGCTCTGCCAGGCCTCCACCTGTTGCGCCCAGGAGGTTTGACCCAGGCAATGGGCCGTGTTCTTCTGGATACTGGAGGTCGAGTTCTTCAATGAGGGTGGGAAAGAAGTCGAGCAGGCTGACGAGATCATCGCATTGCCGCCCCGCCCGTGTTTTGCCGGGCCAGCGCAAGATATATGGAATGCGCACGGAGGATTCATAAGGACAGTTTTTTTGCGAAAGGCCGTGTTCGCCCATCATTTCGCCGTGGTCTGAGACAAAGAGGACGACAGTGTTGTCGGATAGGCCGAGGGTCTCGAGTTCATTCAAAATGCGACCGATGCCATCGTCAACATGAGTGATGAGACCATAGTAAAGGGCGCGCAGGCGGCGCAGGCGGTCGGGGTCGCGGTGGGCACCGTCCAGACGTCCTCGGCTGCCGTAAAAATTGGGCGGCAGGGTTTCGATAGGGCGGTCGGCAAAGGGTGGGAGGGGCATATCGGCAGGGTCATACATGTCGTCGTACGGTTCGCAGGGCGCAAAGGGCGGGTGCGGTGATATCCAGGAACTCCACAGGAAAAAGGGTTGATTGGCGCGGTAGCGGGTGTGTTCTCTGAGAAAGTCAATAGACCGGTCGGCGACCCAGGTGTTTTTGTGGTGTTCAACAGGTATGCCACAGGTTTGGGGCTGGAAGAAGAGCAGATCGCGGATGCCTTTGGGAAAACGGGTGCGAACCCCGTTGTCTCGCAGATAGCGAAGGTAGTCATCATCGACCCGGTGAGTGATGCATTCTTCCATTGTGAGGAGGTTTCGGAAGCCGTAGTGCCGACCGTGAAAGTGCATTTTTCCAATGCCCTGCGTCCAGTACCCGGCACGCAGTAGAAGCGTCATGATGGTGGGAAGTTCGGGTAAGGGACCAGGTAGCGCACTGTTGTCTGTCCAGTGGTGTCGGGACATTCTGTGACCCGTGATGAAACTCATGCGCGCTGCAACGCAGACGGGGGTGGGCGTGACGGCCTGCGTAAAGCGAGCACCGGAATTGGCGAGTGCATCGAGGTTGGGCGTGCGGATTATTGTATTTCCGGCGCAGCCCATGGCATCTGCGCGCTGCTGGTCGGTCATGAGGACGAGAATATTGGGGCAATCTGGCATGGTGTTTCCCTCAGCGCTTCTGGCAATGCATGACATTCGGTATTTAATATGTCGAGTCGAGCCGGTAGTTGGGTGCTTCTTTGGTAATGGCGATATCGTGAACGTGGCTTTCTCGAATGCCGGCAGAGGTGATGCGTACAAAACGCCCATTGTCGCGCAATTCTTCAAGGGTGCGCGTGCCACAATAACCCATACCCGCGCGAAGGCCTCCTACGAGTTGATAGATAAAGCCAGATAGGGAGCCTTTGTAAGGCACCTGTCCTTCAATACCTTCGGGCACGAGTTTGTTGGTCGCGTCAACCTCGCCCTGGAAATAGCGGTCTTTGCTACCGCGCTGCATCGCACCCAATGATCCCATGCCTCGATAGACTTTAAAGGTGCGGCCCTGATAGATAACGGTTTCGCCAGGGCTTTCGTCAGTGCCTACAAATAGGAAACCGATCATGACCGAATGGGCGCCTGCGGCAATGGCTTTGGTGATGTCGCCAGATTGTGTGATGCCCCCATCGGCGATCAGGGGAACACCGGTTTTGGCGGCGATTTCGGCACAGTCCATAATGGCTGTGATTTGGGGTACGCCAATGCCGGCGATTACGCGGGTGGTACAGATTGTTGCGGGGCCCATACCAACTTTGATGGCGTCGGCACCTGCCGCGGTCAAATCGGCTGCAGCTTCAGCTGTGGCGATATTGCCTGCGATGAGGTCAGTTTCGGGATATTTGCTTTTGAAGTGCTCTATGGCTTCGAGCACGCCGCGAGAATGGCCGTGCGCCGTGTCGATTACAATGACATCTACCCCCTGTTCGATCAGCGCGGTGGTGCGTTCTTCTGCATCGCCCCCAACACCGACTGCTGCGCCAACGCGCAAGCGCCCGAGGTCATCTTTACAGGCGTTGGGATATTGGATTGTCTTTTCGATGTCTTTGACCGTAATCAAACCCTTTAAAATGCCCTGATTGTCGATAACTGGTAGCTTTTCTATGCGATGTTGTTGTAAAATTTCCTGCGCGTCTTCAAGTGAAATACCCAGTTTGGCTGTCACCAGTCCTTTGGATGTCATGACGTCTTTGACCTGGCGATTGAGATTTTTTTCGAAGCGCAGATCCCGGTTGGTCAAAATACCGACAAGGCGGTTGCCCTGGGCGACGATTGGCACACCCGAAATGCGATATTTTTGCATGAGTTCCAGCGCTTCTGAAATGTAGTGATCGGGCGATAGGGTCACGGGATCGACAATCATACCGCTTTCTGACCGCTTGACTTTTTCGACCTCTTCGGCTTGTTCTTTGACGGTGAGATTTTTATGTATGATTCCGATACCGCCTTCTTGCGCCATCGCAATGGCGAGGCGCGCTTCTGTTACGGTGTCCATAGCAGCGCTCACCAAAGGGATATTGAGTTTTATATTGCGCGTGAGCCGCGTGCCGAGGTCGGTGTCTTTGGGCAAAATTTCTGATTTGCAGGGCATGAGCAACACGTCGTTAAAGGTGAGACCTTGTTTGACAATTTTATTTGTTGATTTATCCATCACATGTCCTTTCCATATTTAAAAGTCGAGAAAGTTAATGAGGATTATTTTCCCTCTTTGGATCGAATACAAAAATCCCCTTGACGCAGACGCATCAAGGGGATTCAAGCGACAGGCACAGTTACACACTCCGCTCTGAGGCCTGGCGGAGGTGTAAACCGCCGTTTTTTCCGGCAAGAATAATAAGTGTAAAACCTCTGGTGCATGATGATTCTCCAAATCGCGACTATATTTGGCAAATATACCGCTTCTCTTTTGTTCTGTCAATATGTGTGAAATAGAATTTTGTTTACAAAGGTCTCTGGAAAAGGGGTTGACATCGATCTTTACGGCTTTTATTTTTTATTTTATTAACTCAAACTTCTAATATTGCTGTTGGTTGATTAGCCATCTTAAATTTTTGAGGCCGGGATAATTAACACTCCTCATAACACATTGTTGCAGTGTTGGATATACCGGGAACTCTACTGATTTATATTTCGTTTAATCTAAAGCAGATTTTGGCTTGACAGGGTTTTTTTCATTCATTAGATTCTTCAGCCCTGATACCTGTTATTGCATTATATTATTAATGAGGAAGCGGCCTGTTTAAGCTATGTGTCGTTTTCTATGAATTTTCATCCACAATAGTATGGAGATTGGATTATGAAATTCCGATCGGGTTTGCTGACCTTGTTGTGCGGTTTTTTTGTTCTGGGTACAGCGTCATTTTGTTTTGCCGAAGAAGGCGAAACCGAGATGACACAGGCCGATTCTATTAAGAAGGCCGCCCAACATCTGTCTTTTGGTGCTCGATACCTCAAGAGCAAGCAATATGAAGACGCCGAAACACAATTTTTGAAATCTTTTGGTTTTAATCCCAAAAGATCAACAACTGCTCGATATCTGGGCAGGTTGTACGAAGAAACAGAAAGATACGACGAGGCGATTACCTGGTTTCAAAAAGCT
>JAGWBW010000018.1:27965-40699 GCA_021295695.1 Candidatus Latescibacterota bacterium | reverse complement strand
TTATGAAGCGTTGCTGGAATTTGACCTTGAGTCAGAGGAAAAAATTAAATATTATCACGCGCTGGTTAGTTTGAATGTTGAAACTGAAGAGTATGAAAGAGCATTGGATTATGCCAAAAAGTGGGGTGAGTTGGCTCCCGATGAGCCCGAAGTGCGGGATCTGATTGGTAAATTACATCTGCGAACAGGCGGCGAGGACGAAGCTCTGGCCGAAATGGAAAAAGTGCTGGAGATGAATCCCGATGATTATGCTACGCTGGAAAAAGTGGCGGGTATGTATGAGCGACGAGGCGATGATGATAAAGCTTTTGATGCCTTTGAAAAATTGTATCAAAATGATGTCTCGAGTGTTTTCTTTTTGGAAGAGACCATTAAATTGGGCAAGATGGTAGGGAAATCCAAAAGCTGGATCGTCAATCGGCTTGAAAAATTATACGCCATGCAGCCCGACAATTTGGCGGTGATCGAAGAACTGGCCGTGTTGACCGAGAGCTTCAAGTGGATCAATAAAGGACTGAAACAAGACCCTACAAATGGCAGGTACCCCTATATGAAGGGCGAGCATTATTTTGACAGGTGGGAAAATTCAAGTGGAAAACAGGATTCGATCAATGCCTTGACATGGTATAGAAGGGCGTTGAAAGATCCGATGTGGAAAGGCAATGCCAATGCAATGATCCTAACACTTGACCCACCCTTAACAGATGAAGAAAAGAAACGTCGAGAATTTTTTGAAGGTAGCAAACAGAAAAAAGAGGAGGTGGAAACGGAAGGTAAAAAGTAGAAGGGCTGTATGTTGTTAATCCATTTTTTCGAATTCACACGCAATTCATAACCTAACCCGGGAGATGTGGCATGGTTGATCTTTTTATTAAAGGCGGAAACTTTATGTATCCGTTGCTCGTGATGTTGTTTTTTGGTGTTGTGGTGATGATTGAGCGCTTTTACACGCTTTTTAAAGCACACATCAATGCCAAAGAGTTTATGGTAGAGCTTCAGGATGCCCTCAAGCAAAATGGGCCAGAAGGTGCTGCCGAGTTGTGTTCCAATACGCGTGGCCCGGTCGCTACGGTGCTGCATGCAGGGCTGTTGCGTTTAGACCGCGGTATTGAGAATGTGGAAAAATCTATCGAAGAATCCGGCGCTATTGAAATGGCTTTTCTCGAGCGCGGTCTCGTATGGCTTTCCACGGTCGCAAACCTGGCACCCCTTGTCGGTTTCCTGGGCACGGTGTCGGGTATGATCCGGGCTTTTAACGATATTGCCGCTGCTGGCGATGTTGATCCCAGTGTTGTGGCTGGCGGTATTTCTGAAGCTTTGATTACAACGGCTTCGGGTCTGGTGGTTGCTATTCCAGTACAGGCTGCATACAACTTCTTCCTGTCAAAAATTGACAAGATCATCATCGATCTCCAGGAAAGCTCCAATCAATTTGTCGATGACCTGATTCAGTTGGGCTACGGCAAGGAGGACTAAAAAATGGCCCTTCAGCGACGCGAAAAATCTTCACCTGAAATCCCCACTGGATCTATGGCAGATATCGTGTTTTTGTTGCTGGTGTTTTTTCTGGTGACCACCACGATGAACCAGGATAAGGGTATTGGTATGCACTTGCCGCCAGCAGGCGAGTCCAAGAAAATCCAGAAGAAAAATATTTGCAACATCTGGGTCAATGTCAATGGGGATATTCTCATCAATTTGGAACAAAGTGTACCGCTGAATATGCTTCGAGCAGATATTGAGCAGCGATTGGCGCAAAATGAGAAGCTGATCGTTTCATTAAAGGCTGACGAAGAAACGCCCTATGAGAAATTTATCGATGTGCTCGACGAGATTAAATTATCAGGGGCAGATAAAATTTCGCTCGCCTCGCCCAGTGAGTGAGTTCAGGAGGTTCTCATGAATTTTAAGAAAAAAGGTGGTGTCTCACACAGCATCCCAACCGGGTCTATGGCCGACATTACTTTTTTGCTGCTCATTTTCTTTATGGTATCTACGGTTTTTGTCCGCTTCCGCGTGACGGGCATTATTATGCCCAAGGCCGAAAAAATCGAAGAGCTCAAGAAGCGTCGTCACATCAACTATTTATGGGTTTCTGCGGATCGCAAAATCTATATTGACGACAAGTTGGCGACTCTCGATCAAGTAGCTGGTATTTTTTATACGCGCCGCGTCAATGATCCCCGCATGGTCGTGTCACTCAAATGTGACTATCGCGCGCCTTATGGATTGATCAGCCGCGTGATGGAACAATTGCGCGAGGCCGATGCGCTGCGTATCAACTTTGCGACTAACCGGGAGGGGTAGCCATGGCAATGATTCGAGGAAAAGCACCAGAAGCCGATTTGCGGCGCTCTTATAACAAGGTTTTTGGATATTGCACATTGATCACGTTTGTCGTGCACACCGCCGTGGCTGTGATTTTTCCAACTTTTGAAGCCTCTGCGAGTAATCGCCAGAAGAAGCAGATCATTATTGAAACGGTGGATATTCCAGAAACCCAACAGATCAAGCGTCCGCCACCGCCGCCGCGGCCTGCTGTGCCAATTGAAACAGAGAGCGACGATGTGCCCGACGATGTGACCATTGAGAGTACAGATCTCGATTTTGACGATGCAATGGTCGATATGCCGCCGCCACCGCCGCCGGGTTCGGGAGAGGAAGAAGAAGAAATTCTCGAGTTTTATATGGTTGAGCAAAAACCAGAACTCGTGCATTCCGTAAATCCGGCCTATCCCGAAATTGCCCGCAAAGCCGGGTTGGCCGGAAAAGTGTTTTTGAAGTTTTTGGTCGATAAAGCAGGTCGGGTGAGCAATGTGACCGTACTTAGAGGTCAAGAAATTTTCCGGCAAGCAGCGATTGATGCCATTTTGCAATTCAAGTTCAAGCCTGCCCAACAAAATGACAAGCCGGTTTCTGTTTGGATGACACAACCGATTTCTTTCCGTTTGAACTGAGGTGGCACTATTGTTTTCAAAAGGCCATTGTACACCCTGCACAATGGCTTTTTTTTGTAAATATGTAAACAATACTTGACATATACGCCAAAATTTTACAATATATACTGCCTAATCCGAATTTTAAGTTTTTGTAAAGGTTCAAAATACAGGAGAGTTTCCATGTACATGCGTTCCTTCTTTGCGATGCTTTCGTTGTCTGTGTTAGTGGCTGGTTCTGTCTTTTCGCAGGGTGTGAGTCCCGAATCGGCCGAAAAGTACAATGCCGGACAGGAGTTATTCAAGAAACGACAGTTTCAAAGAGCACTCGCATCCTTTGAAGAGGCTGTAAAGATCGATGGTAAAAACGCGCAGGCATATCGCGCGATGGGCACGACGTACAAAAAGCTTCGCAATTACAAAAAGGCCATTGAAGCTTATCAAATGGCGACTTCGGTTAAGTCGGATTATGCAGCCGCTTATTTTGAAATGGGCGAATTGCAATTTCAGACCAAAGACTATGCAGGTGCCCAGGCCAGCATACAAAAGGTGCTGGCGACGGATCCCAGCTTTGAAGCAGACAAAACACGTGAGATATTGAAGAAAGCCTATCTTCAAGAAGGCACCACATTGTTCAAACGGCGCAATTATAAGGGTGCTGCGGCTCAGTATGAAAGTGCCACGCAAGTCGATCCTTCGGATGCGACCGTATTTTACAATTTGGGCTTGGCACATAGATATGCGCGCAGCGTAAATGCCGCACGCGAAGCACTTGAAACTGCTATTGAATTGGACCCGAACTATGGCAAAGCCCATCGCGGTTTAGGAGATATCTTTAAGGCGACAGGAAAAAATAGCAGCGCAGCAAGCGCGTACTTAAAGGCGATTCAAGCCGATGCCAAAGATACGAAGTCTCGCTTGAGCCTGGCTTTGGTCTATCAGGCGATGAGGCAAAATAGCAAAGCGATTTCCGTGCTTTCAAAAGCGGCACAGGTTGATCCCAAAAATGCAACGGTTCACACAGCACTTGGCAAAGCCTATTCAGATGCCAGACAGTACACAAATGCTGTTGCTTCCTACAAAAGGGCACTGGGCATTAAGAGTACCTCCGAGGTGAACTATCGGATAGCTGAGCCTTATTTCGGGCTCAAGCAATACCGAAATGCCATTGCTCACGCCAATAAAGCACTGTCTTCGTCTAAATGGAAAGTGCCCGCCAATGTCATTCTGGGCGATTGTTATCGCGAACTTGGTCAAAAAGAAAAAGCGATCGCGCACTACAGAAAAGGGGTCACTAATCGCCAATACAAGAAATATTGCGAAGACCAGATTGATCGCATCCTCAATCCAATGGGCGGTGGAGAAGAAGAGGCACAGTAAGCAGTGCAGTGATTTGTGTTAAAAATGAAAAGGGACTCTTTTTGAGTCCCTTTTTTTGTAGGAGATTTCTCTTTTTGTGAAAAAAGACACTTTTTTGTATATCAATGCCTTTTTAATGGATTGTTGTTTTGCCATTGTGGGCGTTTGTGTGCCATTGCACGCCCTGCAATTCGGCGCGACTTATGACGATCTTGGATGGATAAATACCTGCGGTGCATTTGCTTATACTCTGACCAGTCTCGTGTCGGGCCGTCTTGCAGATCGTATGGGATACCGCCCGGTGATGACTATTGGGTGTGTTTTTCTCGCGCTATCATTTGTGGGATATCTCGGTGTCAATCGCATCTGGCACTTTGTTTTGCTTTCTGTGCTCGTTGGTGTTGCCATTGCACATTATTGGCCCCCGATGCAAGCCTATCTTGGGCGCGGGAAATCTCGAGATATGCTATTACCCGCGTTGGGGCGATTCAATGTGGCGTGGACATTGGGGGTGTGTATTGGTCCGGCCACAGGTGGTGAGTTGTTTGAATTTCACCCTTTTAGCGGGTTTATTCTGGGTGGTTTTTTGGTCGTTTTGTTATTTGTCGGTTTGCTCGTTGTTCCGATTTTGGAATCAGAGCCTGATGCTGCGGCTAAACGATCGGTTGCCGCAACGTCGGGCCATTTTTTACCGCTCGCATTGCTGGCTAATTTTGCAACGTTTTTTGCTATTGGGCTTGTGCGCGCGCTGTTTCCAAAGTTGGCGACAGATCTCGACATTTCACCGAGTTTGCTGGGGTATTTGCTCGCGCTGATCGCTTTGACCCAGCTTGCAGTTTTTTATTTTATGTCGCGGACAGATCGATGGCAATTTCGTCTGTCACCCATTATTCTTGCTCAGTTTTTGGCGGCTTTTGGCCTCGGTTTGATCGGTATAGGCACACAGCCGATTGTTTTTGCATGTGGTTTTTTGCTGTTGGGCGGGCTTATTGGGGTGACGTTTACAGCGAGTATTTTTTACAGTTTATACGCCGAAGGACCTGGAGGCCGTCGCACGGGTATTCACGAGGCGATTGTGGGGAGTGGATTTTTTTTTGGTCCACTTCTCGGCGGTCTTGTTGCCGAGTATTTCAATGCGCGATTGCCCTATCTGATGGGTAGTATGGTTATTCTGGTGACGATAGGTATTCAGTTGTTTGTCCATAAAATGAAAGCTCCCCGCAGCTTTGTGCCGCAGGCGGGCGATTAGTTTTCAATTTGTGTGGAGGATGAATTTGAAAAAGCGTTTTAGTAAAGCCGAGAAAGCCGAAAGAATTGCCGAGATTTTGGATGAGTTGTATCCCGATCCCGAAGCATCGCTGAGACACGGGAGTGCTTATACCCTGCTGGTCGCTGTGTTGTTGTCGGCGCAGTGTACCGATGTGCGGGTCAATCAGGTGACGCCGGTTCTGTTTGCCAGAGCAGATACGCCAGAGAAAATGATTGCGCTGTCGGTTGAAGAAATCGAAGATATTATCCGTCCGTGTGGGTTGGCACCTCGCAAAGCGCAGGCGATTTTCGATTTGTCCCGTATTTTGTTGGATAAACACGATGGCGAGGTGCCCCAATCTTATGAAGACTTGGAAGCATTGCCCGGCGTGGGACACAAGACGGCGTCGGTGGTGATGGCTCAGGCTTTTGACGTACCGGCATTTCCCGTGGATACACATATTCATCGTCTCGCCTATCGATGGGGGTTGTCCAATGGCAAAAATGTGGTGCAGACCGAGCGCGATTTGAAACGCATTTTTCCCGCAGAAATTTGGAATAAGTTGCATTTGCAGATTATCTTTTTTGGACGAGAATATTGCCCGGCAAGGGGGCATGATCTCCATCAATGCCGCATTTGTGGTGTATATGGACGCAGGAGTTTGCTTTGAGATATAGGAGGTGGAAGTGAAGATTCGAGCGATTTCGATTTCGGTTTTTGAGTTGCCTGCTAATACGGGTCGGTTTCGGATGGAACAAACCGGTCGAGGTGCCCGCAAGCGATGGGAGAATCGGGGTGGGGGTAAGTCGGCAGAGCATATACACGTTTTGCATGTGAAAACCGATGAGGGTGTCGATGGGGTGTGTACAGTGGGAGATGCGCGGTACACGACGATGCGTCTTGAAGACCTGGAGCAATTGCGGTTGCTGGCGATTGGCGAAGATCCTTTTGATCGGGAGCGGCTCGGTCAAAAGTTACACAAAGCCACGCGCGGCATGTTCACACGACCCGGATGGTTTGGTGCTTTTGACAATTGTTTGTGGGATATTGCCGGCAAGGTTGCAGGACTGCCCGTTCACAGTCTGATTGGTCGAGCGCGATCTTCTTGTGCGACTTATTACAATTTTAGAAGTGGGTCACAAGAGGAGGCTGTAGCCGATGCAATACAGGCAGTGGAACGGGGATTTTTGGCTGTAAAAGATCACTTCAGGGGTACGGCAGATGAAAATATCGCGTGTTTTCACGCTGTGCGCGATGCGGTTGGGAGTGATGTCGATATTTTGCACGATGCCGCAGGGTGTGATTACACGTTGCAAGATGCGATTCGGGTGGGCAAGACTCTGGAGGCGTTGCGGTTTGGGTGGTTTGAAGAACCTCTGGCAGATCGGGATCAAAAGAGCTTGCAGCGTTTGTGTGCCGCGCTGGACATTCCCATTTTGGCACCTGAGACTTTGATGCACGATGTGGATTTGAGCGCGCAATGGATTATTTCCGGGGCAACTGATGCCTTGCGTGCCAATGCTCGGCTGGGTACAACTCCGACGTTGAAACTGGCACATTTGGTGGAGATGCACGGTGCAAATATTGAATTCAATGGACCGGGTGGGTTGTTTGGGCTGGTGCATGCACATCTGGTTTGTGCCATATCGAATACGAGTTATTACGAATTTTTCCCCGGAGGCTCCCGGGATGTGCGCGGTCGTGAGATTGGATTGCTCAATCCGCCTCTGCCCGAGAATGGCCATATTACACCGCCCAATAGTCCCGGATGGGGCGCCGAATGGGATTGGGAGTTTTTTGAGAAGAAGCGGATTGGAGAGTTGTGATCCGCAGATGGACGCAGATGGGACAGATGAAAAAGAGGGGCTGGAGGCTGGGGCTAGGGTGGACTAACAACTGAAAGGAGATTTTATGGCTTCTGATAAACCAAATATTATTCTGATTCTGTCCGATGATTTGGGATATGAATGCCTGGGGTGTTATGGAGGTGAATCATATCAAACGCCCGTGCTGGATGGTTTGAGCAAAGAGGGTATGCGTTTTGACCATGCATATGCCCTGCCGTTGTGTACGCCAACGCGGTTACAGTTGATGACGGGTAAATACAATTTTCGAAATTGGAGAGCTTTTGGGGTGATGGATCCCCAGGAGCGCACTTTTGGGCATCTGATGAAAGCGGCTGGCTATAAGACGTGCATTTCGGGCAAATGGCAAATGTATAGCTATAATCCGCCGGATTTTGAACCCGAGTGGCGCGGCAAGGGGCAACTGGCGGAAGATTCGGGTTTTGATGAGTATTGCTTGTGGCATACGGAACACACCGAGGATAAGGGATCGCGGTATGCCGATCCAGTAATTCAACAAAATGGGGAGTATTTGGAGGATACAGAGGGCAAGTACGGTCCGGATATTTATACGGCTTATATTTGCGATTATATCGAGCGGCATAAGGACGATCCGTTTTTTGTGTATTACCCAATGGCGCTGACACACGGTCCGTTTGAACCGACGCCCCATAGCGAAATATGGTCTGAAAACCGGCACGATAGCGGTGTGAAGTATTTTGCGGATATGGTTGCGTATATGGATGTGGTGATTGGGCGGATTGTAGATAAATTGGATGAACTTGGTCTGAGAGAGAATACTTTGCTTCTGTTTATAGGCGATAATGGGTCGCCGCGTCAGGTAACTTCTATGATCAATGGGCGCGAGTTCCAGGGGGGAAAGGGTCTTTCGACGGATGCGGGTACGCGGGTGCCACTTATTGCGAGTTGGCCGGGTACGATCCCACCGGGGTCTGTGTGTGATGATTTGATCGATTGCAGCGATTTTTTGCCGTTGATGATGGATATGGCTGGTACTTCTTTGCCCGAGGACGATGTGTTTGATGGGGTGTCATTTTTGCCGCAGTTAAAGGGCGAGACGGGAACGCCGCGCGAGTGGATTTTTGCCCATCACGATCCTCTGCCCGGATGGGGTAAGGAGGGCTATTACTTAAAGCGATGGGCACAGGATAAACGCTGGAAGCTCTACGATACGGGCGATCTATACGATGTTATAGCAGATGAGTTGGAAGAACACCCAATCGCCGATGGAGGCGCAGAAGCCGAGGTAGCGCGACAAAAATTACAGCCCGTGTTGGATCGGATGAAGTAAGGTAGCGTTTATTTCGCCGATATTTCCAACTTGACACAGTTTGTGTACAGCAATAAAATTACATGCGATTGAAAATCACTTACACCCAAAACAGAAGGTG
This sequence comes from Candidatus Latescibacterota bacterium, assembly GCA_021295695.1. Taxonomy (GTDB): domain Bacteria; phylum Latescibacterota; class UBA2968; order UBA2968; family UBA2968; genus VXRD01. Next base: position 31,899 of record JAGWBW010000018.1, on the reverse strand, counting down.
ATCCAAATGGCAGATCGAGAAGAATTTCTCGAGCACATGCAAGAGAATCTAACGGCCGTGGTCAGGCCCTATCAGCAGCAGCAAAACCGCCGTCAGCGAATGGCCGATTTTGTGAAACAATGTGTCCGCTGTGCCGGGCGGAATGACTTTTTTCAACTCGACGAATTGCTCAAGTCTAAAATGGCGCAGGATGTGGAAGAAGAAATGGGGCTAAAGGACGGTGCAGAATTTTTAGAGCAATTGCGTATTTACGCGGATGAACAGGTGGAGCGATACCGAATCCAATTCATAGAAGACCTGACAACATTGGCGCGTGAAGCGGAGCTTCCAATAGAGATCGATTTTCCACGTATTGGGGTGCTCAAAGGTATTGAAGGAGAAATTGACTTTGCACAGCGGAAAACTACGATTAACAAAAAAGTACTGAAATCCGTCGATCCAAAGCGCATTATTACCGCCCTCCGCAGGGTCAAGCAGCAGCTTTATGACCGCCCTTATGATCCACAGGCGTTTATTGACAAGCTATATGACGTATATGCGGAAATTCTAAAAAAAGAAGATCGAGAGATGGGGGAGTCTGTTGCAATGCAGCAGTTGTATCTGGAATATGTGCTATCTCTTCAGAGCCGGGCATTTTTTCAGGACATGGATAAGGGACGGTTTCGAGGATATAGCCTGGATCAATTTGCCGTGGATATTTGGCGCTATTTTCAGGCTGGCACGGGGGGTACGTCAGAGGGCTATGCCGTGCAGCTAAGACCTGGGCGGAATAGGGCCCTTTGGCTGATTGACAGCGATGGAGAACGGCGGCAGATTACCACCATTGCTTTTCAAAAATAAATGCAGGAGAAAGGACATGACACATGACAAAATTGGAGCAGATCAAACCCTTTGAGGCACGGGCAATTATTGAAGATCTTCGAAAAGGCAGTGTGCCGATTGATTATGTGCCGTTTTTTACTGTGGGTCGGCAGAACTGGTTGAAGTTTATTGAAGAGGATTTGGAGGACTATATTGCCGAAGGGGGTGCCAAGGTTCGCTTTATCAACGGGGACTATGGTGATGGCAAGACGCATTTTATGTCAGTTATCAAGCACCTCGCGCTTGAAAAAAAATTCGCCGTGTCTTTTGTGGTGCTCACGCGCGAAGTGCCCATACACAAATTTGAGGTTGTCTATCAAACCATTGTGCGGCAACTTTGCGGTTCTTTTGAGGGCGTGGGTATCCGACAACTCGTCGATGCATGGGTAGAAAATCTGAGAAGCGATCTGACAGAGGACGCATCTCTTGAAGAACAACTCTTTTCTGTGGGCGAAAGCCTGCGCGCCCTTTCTGGGATGGATCTCAATTTTGCCAACGCTCTGATTGGGTTGGCAGATAATCGTCTCAGACCCCTTGAAACTGGTGAAGATGAAGAAGCGCGTGCATATCAGCGGGAGATTCTCTACCAGTGGTTTGAAGGCGCGCGGGTGAGCAAGCGAGAGCTCAAACCATTCCAGATTTTTGAAGCCCTCGATAAGACCAATAGCAAGCGATTTATGACCTCGCTCATTGTCTTTTTGCGGCATCTCAACTACAAGGGCCTCGTGCTGTTGATGGATGAATTGGAAACTGTGATCGCCCAATCGACAACGATTCGCAATGCGTCCTATGAAAATGTTCGTTTGCTGATCGACAATGCCGAGCAAGCATCTTATTTGCACATTTTCATGTCCATCATTCCCGATGTGACCCTCTCGGAAAAGGGATTTAAGTCCTATGATGCGCTGTGGAGTCGCGTGCGTTCTATTGGGGAAAACAAAAGACTGAATTACCGCAGCGTGTTGGTCGATCTCCACAGGACGCCTTTGGAAACCAGCGAGTTGGTCAATCTGGGGCTTTGCCTGAAACGCATTCACGAGTTGTCCTACCGATGGGACGCCGCAGAACTGGTCGGCGAAGATCTGTTAAAAAAAATGTGTGCAGCGCAAAATCGCATGGGGCTTTTAAGTGAGGTCCGGCTCTATATCAAGCAGGTCATCCGCATACTCGACATGGCCGAGCAAGGTGTGCCGCCAGACGAAGATATGGACATGGCCGAGCAACTCGTGGTCAGCCAGCGGGAAATGGAGCAGGAAAAAGTTGAGCAACTTCAACCGACGTGGGATGCGTGATGACAGATACCTTATCCAATGAAACGGCATTCCACCTTCGGCGTGCAGTAGAACGCCTGCGGGAAGGGCTTTTTGATCCCATAGCGGTGCGCTTGCTCACGGCCCGAGAAAGCCGCCTGAGCAAAACCATTGACCGCGACTTCCAAAAGCTCGATCAGAATAAGGTGCCTCACCTGTGCATCTGCGGAGCTTATGGACAGGGCAAATCGCACAGTTTGAACTATATCCAGGACAGGGCCTTGCGCGAAAATTTTGTGACCAGCCTGATCAATTTAGATCCTCGCGAGATTCCCTTTCACGATATGCGGCGAGTCTATCATGCTCTGGTCGCCTCTATGAGATTTTCAGACACAGACACCGCATTGGCAGCGCGATGGCGCGCTTGGGCAAGTGGCCTATCGCGCGAAGACTTTGAAGACCAAGTCGCCCCGCTTTTGCAGCGGGAAATGCCGCATCTGTTCCGATCTGTCCTGACCGCGATGGCTCAAAAAACGGTTTCCCTTTCAGAGCGACAGCGCGGTACAAAAAAACACGTCTCCTACCGCCCCCGTGAATTTCCCTACCTGCTTTCCCGCGCACTTGTGGGCGATGTGGTGCCAGTCTATCGATTGCGCCATGCTCTCAAATACCGACAGGTCGATTTTTATAAAGATGCATCGCTCACTTGTAAAGGTGCAGAGCCCTATCTTCAAATGATTCGCGGATTGGGGCAACTTTTCCAGATGATGGGCTACCGGGGATGGGTGTTGCTGTTTGATGAAGGGGAGTCCATCGCTCAGGTGCGCGTGACCAGCCGTAGCCGAAGTTATCAGAATTTGGATCAGATGCTTTTTCCAGAGGTGGCGTCTTCGTCCGTCTATCCCATTTTTGCCTTTACAGATGACTTTTTTCAAAAAGTAGATGAAGAAGAATACGACCGCGTGCGAATCCGCAATGAAGAGGAGTTGCCGTATTTCGAGAAAGATTACGCCAGCGCATGGACGGGTTTGAGCCGCTATCTCCTGCACGATTTGTCCGCGGAAGAATGGAAAGCATTGATCGAAAAATTGATGCACTTGCATGCGAATGCCTATCAGTGGCAACCCGAGGTCCCTGTGCAGCGAGAAATGACCCGACGCTTATCGCACATGCAGGGGCAGGAGACGCGCTATCGGCTCAAAGGTCTGGTTGATGAATTGGACCTCGCCCATCAAGCCCAAATACTGATTAACCACCATGTCTGAATCCATCTCTCCCCTGATCCAACTGCCCAATACCTACCGCGCATTCTACGGCTCATTTCCCCACCTCTATCCCTTCCAAAAGCAAAGTATTGAACCACTTCTGCAGGGCAAAGACCTGATCTTGCAGTCGGCAACCGGCTCTGGCAAAACCGAAGCCGTGCTGGCACCGTGCGTCGAGCGCATCATTCAATCGGGGCGGCGACAAACCGCGCTTTATGTGGTTCCCACGCGGGCCCTGGCCGTAGATTTAGAACGCCGTCTCACACCTGTATTAAAAGACAGGCTCGGCCTGCAAATGGGGATACGCACAGGTGATTTCAAACGGGCGGGCGGAGCCTGTCCCGATTTGTTATTGACAACGCCCGAATCTTTTGATGTGCTTATGGGCAGTTCAAATGCAGATTTGAGACATTTTGTACAACGCATTCGCACGGTCATTATCGATGAAGTACATCCCCTCATTCACCAGTATCGCGGGCGGCAATTATCCTATTTGCTCACGCGCCTGCAACGCCGCATTGCTTGTCCCGTGCAAAAAATCGCCCTTTCCGCCACCCT
>JAGWBW010000018.1:0-27943 GCA_021295695.1 Candidatus Latescibacterota bacterium | reverse complement strand
CTGCTACCTGACCGAATCCGTTCAGCGCGATATCGTCCCCCATCTGATCCATCTCGAAAACGATGAAGTTGAACTTGTGTCGCTCTTAAACGATCTCTACGAAACCTATGCGTATCGAAAAATTTTGTTGTTCGCCAACAGCCGGGGGTGTTGTGATCGGCTGTTTTCTCTTTTGTCGCGTCAGGGTGCATTTCAAAGTGTTACCGACCTCCACTACTCCAACCTTAATGCCAGCACGCGCCGCGCCGTGGAATACCGATTTCGCCGTCGCGAACACGCCCTTTGCATTGCCACCAGCACACTCGAACTCGGCATAGATATCGGCGATGTGGATAGCGTATTGCTCTATGAACCGCCGGATTCCACATCGGCCTTTCTCCAGCGCATCGGCCGATCTAACCGGCGAGAGGGTCGCACGCACTTTTGGGGGATATCCCGAGGCGCAGATGCACAGGCGCAATTGCTCAGGTTTTTGGGCATGCTCAATATGGCGCGCCGCGGCCACATAGAAACACCGCAACCCAAAACCCTGCCCAGCGTTCTCGTCCAGCAAATGCTCTCCTGCTTGTACGAAAAGAAAACTATCACGCAGTCTGCGCTTTGCGATTTGTTTCCAGATCAGCGAGATATGATCGCAACGTTGTTTGAGGCCATGGCGCGGCAACAGTGGTTGCGAAAAGATCGCGTCACGGGCCTTTTTAAGGGCGGGCGGCTTTATCGCGATTGTTTTTTGGAACGGCGTATTTGGAGCAATTTTCCCGACATGGAAGAGGATTATGTGCTGGAATATGCGGGCGAAGCCATTGCAGACTTGCCCAAATTCATTGTTCGGCAATTGGAACTCGGCGACCGAGTGCAACTGACGGGCAAACGATTGCGCGTGAGTTATTGCCCAACCCACCGATCAAATAGAAACCAAAGAGCTTTTCTGGCTGGGTGCGGGGTTTCGGGTTTCTTATGAAGTCGCGCAATCGGTTCGAGATGTTCTTCATAAAGATACAAGTGCGTCTGGCCTGTTTTCCCGCACGCGAAAATTGCTCGAGGATGCCACAAAAACGCAGAATCGTGCGGTTGTTCTGCACAACGGCATCGAAGTTGAACGCTACCCGAGTGGCCTGTATCGCTATCGCACCTATCTCGGCTCTGTAGGCAATCTCGTGCTTCAGTGGATCATTGAACGCGATTACGGCGATTTCAAAGATTTTATGGTGATTTCCGATAGTATCAATATCGACTGTTCCCATTGGATTGATTTTCAAACGCTCCACCTTCCCCAAGACCGCGAAGATTTTGTCCTCTGGGTGGCAAATCACCTCGAGTCGCTCTACAGTCTGTTTTCCCTCAATGCCTTTTGCGAGGCATTGCCCCGCGCCCTGTTGGTCGAAGAAGTAACGGATTTTCTTTTTGACCCTCGCGTTGCCAAAACCTTCCAGCACTACCTGAAACACCCTTCGGAAATCGCATCTGGCGATCCTGGCCTGCTCGCGGAAGATATCCATGTGACCGAATCTCACCCCATTTTTTTGGATACAAATATACAAACCGATCTGCTCGCCTGGGAAAAACAGCGGTGGTATGCGGAGCGATACACACCACCTGACCTACAATATCGTGCGAGGTCACTCACGGGCACAATGGTGGGCGCGTATTTTTTGCACCATCAATGTGAACGGTGGTTAGCCCTCAATTTTGTTCCATCTGAACAAAGGCGGTGGCGAGATAGCGATACAGATTTGGACACTCTTCGGATGGAACGGGGAAACCTGCACGAAAAACAGGTGCTGAATCGCATTCGGGATGTTTTGCACGAAGTGCCGGCCTTTGATACCAACGGCACGCGACTTTCTCTCAAATCGCGATTTGAAACCACCCTCGCGCTGTTGAAAGACATTGGCGAAAATCCCGATCAATTGACATTTTTGTTTCAAGCTGTCCTGATCCAACCATCTGTTTTGGGACAACAAGACCACTGGGTGAGCGAGGTAGATGGCATCGGTATTCCCGATCTCATTCGCATTTCAAAAGAGGACCTCGGTGTTGTGTTGCAAGTGGGCGATATCAAAGACAGTCGCAGGCCCTACGAGACACAAAAGTGGCAGGTTGCATTTTACGCCTATATGCTCGACAGCTTGATCACACAGCACGAGTTGCCCATGCGCGTGGCGTCTTCGGGGTTCCTGATGCTGCGTCCCGCGCGGGAAAACGAAGTACCCAAACCGCATTTTTTTGATCTCGAACCCTATCTGGCAGCACTTCCCATGCTGTTCCGAAATATGAGCGACGTCTTGCAACAGGCACCTGACCATGCGCGTTATCACCTCCAAACCCACTGTACTGCGTGCCCCAATTTTGAAGCGTGTTATCGGGAGGCACTCCAGGTAGAGGATATTCACCTTTTGCCGCATCTGAGCGCGGGGGTGCTGCAAAAATTCCGCCAGCGCGATCTCAAAACTATGGCATCTGCCCATGCGTGGTTTGAATCTGCTTCTGCTTCAGAAGGCGATCTTTTCAGCCCACATCAAAAAACACAACTTTCGGGTCAACTCGCCGCGCTACAAGCAAATAAAATCAGCCTGAAGGAAGAACAGACGCGGTCTTATCCGGGCAATCTATCTACGGCTATTTTCGTACATATTGTCGAAGATCCCGTTTCGGGACACCCACGCGCAATCGCTTGGCGTGCGATGCAGCAGGGAACTACTGTCGAGAACCATATCTGGCATGTCGCATCAGAGGGCGAGTTGTCAGAGGTATTGCGGGATTTCACGGCGCGTTTTTTGTCCGTCTGGCACCGAGGTATCAAGGGCGAGCGAGGCCCCCATGTTTTCTATTTTGGATCGCGCTGCTGGCAGATTTTTGAGGATTGGTGCGCGGGATCAGAAGACCTGTCTTTTTTATTTTCACCCCATCGCAACCACCGCACAGATTTGCAAAAGCTGATTGCCTCGCACTTCGATTTTCCCCTGCCGGGCAATCCAACGCTTTTTGCCCTCAATCGCCTGTTGGGGCTCAATGCCGAACTCGACGAGCCGCAAAGTCTGTTTCATTTTGACGATAGCCAAGGGATACAAGAAGACGAGATAGGCGGGTATCTCGATACCGTATTGCGCTTGCAAATATCGCTGTGGCAATGGGCGTCTTCGCACTTAACGAGCGCGTGGGAACAAGACGAGTGGAAAGATGAGGAACACAGCCCGCAAACCGCGTATTTGAATTTTTTATCAGAGGAGCGGCGGCTTCGAGAAGAGGATGTGCTCGCCCTGCAAGCCCTTTCGCTATCTGAGCGCGTGGAACGCTTTCGCGCACTTGGCCCCATTCGTTTTCGAAAAACCACGCTCGACGACGAAGGCCGCTTTCTCTACGAATTTCAAATTGCGCCAGAAATCGGCCTCTCAAAATTCCGCACGGGCGATTTTCTCAAACTTGCGCCCGTTGGTCTGTCAGATGTGCAAAACGGTTTGTCCGTCATGCTTACAGATTACAACGCAGAGCACTTATGGGTACAATCTCGGCAGGGGCGATTGACTTTAAACCCGAGGCTTATGTATTCTCTGGAAGAGGATTTGACCGATTGGAATGGCCCTCGCCTGATTCACGCTGTTCAAACCGTTTTTTCGGAAGACCGCGTGCATCCCCTGTCACGACTTCTGTGCGGTAAGGGGCAGGCGAAACGAGACCCCGATGCGTTGAGATGGGTGCAAAATTGGATGCGCGAATTTGGCGCAATAGCAGGGCTGAATGCGACGCAAGAACAGGCACTCTCATTGCCGTTTAAGCATAGCTTGAGCCTGATTGAAGGGCCGCCTGGAACGGGCAAAACGCACTTGTTGGGCTGGATACTCATTGCGTTGATCATGCAGGCTCACGAAGAGGGCAGGTCGCTGCGGATTGCCGTTAGCGCGCTGACGCATCAGGCCATTGACCAGGTACTAAACAAAGTAGTCGCTCTCGTGGAACAACACGGCTTGCAGGGCTTTCCTGCACGATGCTTCAAATTGGGACGGTCGGATTTGACAGCGCGCGGGATAGAACGATTAGAGGACGCGGAAACATTTGCAGAATCTCCTTATGCAATTGTAGGTGCCACGGGATTTGGTCTCTATCAGATTTTTGAAGGTCGCAAGGGAATTTTTCCGCAGGTATTTGATTGGGTTGTATTCGATGAGGCATCTCAGATGCTCATTCCCCAGGCTCTGTTGAGCCTGTTCTATGGCAAAGGGAATTTCCTGTTTGCCGGAGATACAAAACAATTGCCGCCCATTGTTCTGGGAGATTACAAAACAAAGGAGACGCGCATCCATCATTCCGCGCTATCCTATTTCCTCAATCAATGCGATCCCTCGCAACGCATCCGTCTGGATCGCACGTATCGGATGAACGACGACCTGTGCTCTTTTCCCAGTTCCATGTGGTATGATGGCGAGCTCCGCGCAGACGCTGGCAATGCACACAACCAACTCGCGCTGCAACACACCGACCACCGAGACCTGTTTGACCGCGTTCTCGATCCTGCAAAACCAGTTGTGCTACTCATCGTAGATCACGAGGGCCACCACCAGAAATCCGATGAGGAAGTTGAGATCACGGCCCAACTTACCCATCGCCTGATTTCCGAACACGGTTTGGACCCGGATCAAATCGCCCTCATTTCTCCCCACCGCGCACAAAATAACGCCACCGCGGATCGCCTCGCAAAGCACCTGGGAGATGCCACTGCCAAACTGCCCTTGATCGATACGGTAGAACGCGTTCAAGGTGCAGAGCGCGATGTGATTTTGTATGCTTTCACCACATCCGATCCCGACTATGTCACCAGCCCATTTTTGAATAATCCCAATCGCTTTAATGTGGCAATCACACGCGCCAAACAAAAGCTGATTGTAGTGGGTAGTAAGGCATTTTTTTTCGCCATTCCACAATCAGAGGACGCATTAGAAGCCAACCGCTGTTTTAAGGCATTTTACGAATTTTGCAGGGAACGAGAGAGTTTGTTTTTTTGGGAATAGTCAGTAGTCAGTCCGCCCAGCCCCCAGCCCCAGGTCTCCAGCCCCTTCTTTGCCTTTTTTTGTGTCTTTGTGTCTTTGTGTGAGGCCCTCGCACCCGGCACTTTCTTCTGCACATTTTGTTCTATGGAAGATGTCTATTTTGAACACATCGTTCAACGCGCATCTGTTTTTATGTTGTGTATTTATATATATAACAACAGGTTACGATCTGGTCGGTTCTGGCACGTTCCTTGCCTGATTCTATTGCTTCTTTCAGTTGGTTCCTTTCAGGCAAGGAGGTAGTGATGACTGCGCGTGTGTTGAGTTGTGCAACACTGGGTATTGATGCGTATATCGTGCATATTGAGGCGGATATTTCGCGTCGGCTTCCCGCATTTTCAGTGGTGGGTTTGCCCGATAGTGCTGTGAAGGAAAGCCGGGATCGGGTGATGGCTGCGATTAAAAATGCCGGGCGAACATTTCCAAATAATCGGATTACGGTGAATTTGGCACCGGCAGATATTCGAAAGGAAGGCTCGGCATTTGATTTGCCGATTGCCATAGGCATTATTGCCGCGATGAGCGGTTCAATTTCACCCGAGAAGTTGTCGCAATATCTCATTCTGGGCGAGTTGGCATTAGATGGTACAGTGCGTCCCGTGCGCGGTGCGCTGCCAATGGCTGTGGAAGCCAAAAAAGCGGGTTTAAAAGGGTTGCTCGTTCCTGTGGAGAATGCGCGAGAGGCGGCGATTACAGGAGGGTTAGATGTTTTGCCAGTGCGCGATTTGGGTGAGGCACTGGATTTTTTGGAAGGGTACTGCGATATCATGCCCTTTGAAATCAATAGCAAGGCGATTTTTCGACAGGCTCGGATTCATCGGGTGGATTTTAAGGATGTGCGCGGACAAGAGCATGCAAAGCGCGCGTTGGAGGTGGCGGCGGCAGGCGCGCATAACGCGATTCTCATGGGACCACCAGGATCGGGAAAGACGATGCTCGCCAGAAGATTGCCGACCATTTTACCCGATTTGACTCTGGATGAGGCTCTGCAGACGACAAAAATTCACTCGGTAGCGGGGTTGCTACCGCCCGATACGGCACTGGTGGCAGTCAGGCCGTTTCGCTCGCCGCATCACACGATTTCAGATGCGGGATTGATCGGTGGCGGTTCCTATCCCCGGCCCGGAGAGGTGTCGCTGGCACATCACGGGGTGCTGTTTTTGGATGAGCTTCCCGAGTTTAAGAAGCAGGTCCTGGAGTCTCTTCGGCAACCCGTTGAGGACAGTTTTGTGACGATTGCACGGGCGGCGATGTCGCTTTCATATCCCGCGCGGTTTATGCTCGTTTGCGCTATGAATCCGTGTCCATGCGGGTATTTGGGCGATCCACACCACGAGTGTATTTGCTCGCCACCTGTGGTCCAGCGCTATGTCAATCGCATCTCGGGACCGTTGATGGATCGCATTGATATTCACGTAGAAGCTCCGGCCGTGCAGTATGAAGAATTGGCCAATGAACCGGCTGGCGAGTCTTCAGCAGAGGTTCGCAGGCGCGTACAAGCCGCGCGGCAAATACAGTTGGAACGGTTTGAGGGTTATAGCGATTTGTTTAGCAACGCGCACATGGGACCGCGAGAGATTCGGATGTTTTGTAAAATTGATGATAGGAGCGAGGAGTTGTTGCGGATGGCGATTACGCGATTGGGGCTGTCGGCACGGGCTTATGATCGAATCCTGAAGGCGAGCCGCACGATAGCAGATCTGGAAGGCGAAGAGGATATCCAATCGCGCCACGTTGCCGAGGCGATTCAATACCGCAGTCTGGATAGAAGGTTGTGGGAGTGAGATTACAATAAAACAAAAAGCGGAGCTTTGAAAGATGCTCCGCTTTTTGTTAATACGTAAGCTATCTGTTTATTTATCATTAGCCTTCCGACGCCATGAGGGCCTTTGCAGCGACTTCTGGCAAGTTGATAGGTACAAATAGGGACGATGGATAGAGGTAGCCATCAAGCTCTGATATGTCCTCATCAACAATACGGGACAGGCCCTTGCTTTCTGCATCTGCATCTGGCAATTTGCGATAGGCTTTGCCCACAATTAGACTTGCGGGATTACTTTCATTGCTGATACAAATTACAAAATCATTCATTGAATTACCCTTTTAATTTTATAATCTTTACGCCCTATTCCGTGGGCTTCAAACCAGTGTATTTCAGCTATACAAACCATACCATTTGCGAATCGCACATTTGCTATGCCCTTCAACTTACGCCAATGTCCTCTGCCATAAGTGCGATTCAGATAGTGCCGAATATACACCCCGCGACCTGTGGCGATGGTCTCAATATTTCTGATTTCACCAAGGATTTCAAAGTTATGCACCGTTTATCCCATTATGCCTGCAGAATTGATACTGCTTTGAGAGGGTGTATATTTCAAAAATAGCGTGATTTTATAACAGAAACAAGTGGAATGTGTAACAAAGAACAAGGTCAATGCATGAAACGCGATGCGAAAAAAATTGTGATAAGAGGTGTAAAGGGCGAGGTGTGTATTCGGCGGATGGCACATGGGTTTCCGCATATCTCGGCGCGGGATGAGGAGGACCGGTATTACGGTTTGGGTTATGCACATGGCCGGGATCGGCAGATGCACATGTGGTTGCTCAAGCTCATCGGGCGCGGGAATGCGTCGGAATATTTAAAAGCGGATGAGAATTTGATTGAGGTAGATCGGTTTATGCGCTGGCTCAATATAGCGAGTGATGCGGATCGGGAAGCGCGACATTTGTCACCAGAGGTGCAAGCGATTCTGGATGCGTATTGCAAGGGGGTGAATCAGGCGGTGCGCGCGATGGGAACGCCTTTTGAGTTTAAGCTGATGGGATATCAACCAGATGATTGGACGCCGGCAGATGCACTGCTGATGGTTAAGCTGATCGGTTTTGTTGGGCTTTCGCAGATGCAGGGCGATATGGAGAAGTTGATTGTTCAGTTGATTCAAAAGGGTGTGGATACGGAGCGATTGAAGGCGCTTTTTCCGGCGATTCGGGATGATGTGTCAGAAGATTACATCGATCTGATAAAGAAGGTGCGTTTGGTGCGTCCGATGATTCCGGGATCTGTTGTGTGGCGCGATTTGTTGCCCAATTTTTCCGCGAGCAATAATTGGGCTGTGCGTCCGCCAAAGACGGCGTCTGGATGGGCGATGATGTGCGGGGATCCGCATCTGCAATTGCAATTGCCTTCGGTGTGGTATCTGGCGGTTCTGTCTGGAGGCGATGATTATTTGATGGGGGCGACTCTGCCGGGATTGCCGGTTGTGGCTATGGGACGATCACAACATTTGTCGTGGGCAGCGACCTATGGGACTGCCGATGTGTGTGATTATTTTGTCGAGGAAGTGAAAGATGGGAAGTACAGGTGTGGGGATAAATGGGTGCCTCTGCGGGTGAGAGAAGAGGTTATTCGGCCCAAGAAGCGGGATCCGATCAGGTTGCGCGTTTGCGAGACAGAGCGCGGTTTGTTGGAGGGCGAGGTCAATGAGGATGGGTATTATTTGTGTTATGCGTGGACGGGTAAGCAGCAAAAAGGGACGGGTGCGGATGCACTGGATTGCGTTTTGCGAATTACAAAATCGAAGGGTGTTGAAGAGGCACGGGATTATTTTGCCGGGTTGACGTTTGCGCCGTTTAATTGGGTGTTTGCAGATCGGGCTGGAAATATTGGATATCAACTCGGGGGGCTGGTGCCCAAACAGCCCGAAGGGACGTCGGGGTTGCTTCCGTATTTGGGGTGGGATGAGAAACAGAATTGGGATGGGATGGTTGATCCCAAGTTGTATCCGCGAGCGATGAATCCGGAATGTGATTTTATTGTGACGGCAAACCAGGATCTCAATTTTATGGGGCAGACTGAGCCGATGAAATTGTCGATTTCGTCTTATCGCGCGGATCGAATTTGCGAGATGTTGCGGGAGAGGGATGATTTAACAGCAGAAGATATGAAGCGGATTCACTACGATCTTTACGCGCTTCAGGCCAGGGATTTTATGGCGATTCTACGTCCGTTATTACCAGAATCGGAAAATGGGGAGCTATTGCGGGAGTGGGATTTGTGTTATGATGCGAATTCCCTGGGCGCAACGCTTTTTGAGCGCGTTTATCGCGAACTGGTTTTGCTCGTTTTTGGGGATAATGGTTTGGGACGCGAGATGATAGCTCATCTGCTGGATGGTACGACGCTGTTCAGCGTTCTGCATGGATATTTTGATCGCATTCTTTTGAGCGAGGCGTCGGTCTGGTTTGGAGATGAGTCGCGCGAAGTGCTGTATCATACGGCGATTGAACGCGGATTAAGAGAAAAGGCAGTGCCGCACGGCGAAGTGAGTAAGGTTTATATTGAGCATATTTTTTTCAGGGGGAAGTTGCCGCGGTTTTTGGGATTTGATTATTCGCTTGCGAATATTGGCAGCCGGTCAACGGTTTCTCAGGCTGGCCTGTTCAAAGGTGGCGCGCTTGCGCCAACTTTTCGAATGATTTGCGATTTTGGAGAGGATGTGCTGCACGCAAATGTCGCAGGGGGTGCTTCAGATCGACGTTTTTCCAAATTCTATACGTCGGGGTTGGATGCGTGGGCGCAAGGTGAGTATGAGGTTTTAGGACCATAAGGGGCTAACCGCTAAGAGCTAGCCGCTCTGTTAATGCCTTTGATTTTTTGATTTGCTTTGGCGCGCTGGTCAATTTCTTCGGGGGTGACGATGTTGTGGAGGTCGGCGCGGAGGTCGGAGAGGATGTCGGCACAGGTGGGATCGTCGGCGCGATTCTCGGTTTCGTCGGGGTCGTTAGTGACGTTGAATAATTGATCGGGAAGGCCGACGTAGTGGATGTATTTCCAGTCGCCTTTTTTGATCATGAAGCCGCCAGTTAGAGCACCGAGGGCGTGGTATTCGCTAAAGATGGGGCGGTCAGGGAAGGCGTGACCGCTGATGGCGGGGAGGAGGCTGCTGCCGGGCAATGGCGCGGGGTCCTGTTCGGCGAGGTCGAGAAGGGTGGGAAGGATGTCGATGAGGTTGGCTCCTGCGGCGATGCGCTGGTTGCCTTCGGCGTTTGGATGTCTAATGATCATGGGAACGCGAACGGCGCGTTCGTAGAAGCATTGCTTTTGCCATATACCGTGGTGCCCGCCCATTTCGCCGTGGTCGCTGACGTAGATGACGACGGTGTTGTCGCGCAGGGATGTGTTATCGACTATGTCGAGCAAGCGACCGATGAGGTCGTCCGTGAAAGAGATGAGGCCGTAGTAAGCAGCGGTTGCTGTGGTGGAGATGTCGTCGGGCAGGGGTTCTTCATTGCGCAACCAGTAGCGGAGTTGCTGGATAGAGGGGTGCTGGGTGTCGCAGGGTTCGGTTCTCGTGCGTGGCAAGATGACGCGGTCGGGATAGTAGCGGTCAAAGTATTCTTGCGGGCACAGGAGGGGGAAGTGGGGGTTCATGAAGCCGGTGTAGAGGAAGAAGGGACGGTCGGCGTATTGTGAGCGGGATTTGAGGAAGCGTTCGGAGAGATCAGTAGCTGTGCTGTCGTAGTCGTTTTGCCAGTTTTCCCCGGGGCCGCATTCGGTGACGTGGCTGTTGCTGCCGCGCCGGTTGTCGGGCGTGCGCGAGGGGGCACTCATATTCCAGTGTTTCCATTTTTCGGCGTCGTCCATGAGGCGTTTGCCAAAGCCGTGCAGGCGTTCGGGACCTATGAAGTGGGTGCGGCCACAGACTGCGGTTTCATAGCCAGCGGCTTCGAGGTAGCTGCCCATTGTGGGGATTGTTCCCGCGAGGGGTGAGCCGTTGTCATAGGTGCCGATCTGGTGGACGTATTGTCCGGTCATAAAGGACATGCGCGCGGGTACGCATATCGGGCAGGCGGTATAGGCGTTGTCAAAGGTGGTGCCTTCGGATGCGAGGCGATCCAGGTGTGGTGTTTCGATATGGGGATGACCATAACAGCCGGTGACTGCGGGGTCGTGTTCATCGCTCATGATGAGCAAGATGTTGGGACGCTGGTTCATGCTCATATCTCCCATCTGTGTGTGGCGGTTTTGCTCTTGTCGAAATCCAGGTCAGGCCTGGTACAGGCTCTCTGTCGGGATGTCGGTGATCATTGCGTGGCCAGGGGTGTAGGATATCATGAACGGGAGCCTGGCCTGCTCGGCGACAATGCGGGGTGTGATGCCGCAAGCCCAATACAAGCGGTCCGTTCCTTCGGGTACTTCAAACGGGTGACCGTCCATGTTGACGTTCAGTTCTTCGATGCCGAGTTCATCCGCATTGTTTCTTCCGATTGGGGCGCCGTGACACCCGGGAAAGTGGCTGGTGAATTCCCATATATCATCGATCATAGCCGGATCGAATGAGCGGATGGTGACGGCCATGTTGCCCGAGAAGGGTCCGACTGTTTCGCACGGGAGCGACGTGAGTTGGATGGTCGGTCCAAATGCGGCGGGGTAGCCTTTTTCGGTCAGGAGGCCGTCGAAGGAGACGCTCGATCCGATCAGAAAGGTAACGGTTCGGTCGTCGAACAGATCTACGATGTCCTGTCGGCGTTCGGTGACTTCGCCATCACGTACGATGTCGTATGAACCCAGGTCGGTTCGAATGTCGAGATCGCGTGCATACTCGGGGCAGTCTGTTTGGCCGGGTTCCATTTTAGCGATCAGCGGACAGGGTTTCGGGTTGGCGCGACAGAATGCCTCGAAATCGTCGGCGTAGTCTATGTCCAGAAAGGCGACGTTGACGCACAGGTAGCCGGGAAGGGCTCGGGATGCGAAGCCTTTGAGTTCGTTGGCTCTGCAAGCGAGTCTGACGTCTAACGGTGTTTTGAATTTCATGTTGCGCTCTCCATTGAAACGCTGACTCGTGCTAATATCTCCCGATGCGTTCGGGACCGGGATCGGCGCATATAACGGTGTGGTCAAAATTTTGTTTTGTAAGTTGGTATTTTAGATCTGCGTGGGATGGGTCTTCCCAGAGGTTGTGAAATTCATCGGGGTCTTCCCAAAGATCGTAGAGTTCGCCATAGTCTTCGTCGTGGTAAACGACGAGTTTGTAGCGGTCGTTGCGCAACATGGTCGCCCAACAGGGTTTGTGTTTTTCAGAGGCGTGTGGGGCGAATTTATCGACGACATCGTAGTATTCACAGCGCACAAAGTCGTGGTGCCCGGGATGTTCGCCCGTGAGAATGGGGATGAGGGATTTGCCGTGTGTCCATTCGAGAGGGATGCGGGCGAGGTCGGCAAGGGTGGGTGCAATGTCTAAGAGCGCGGTGAGGCCGTCTGCGCGGTGTCCCTGGAGAAAGGTGCCGGGCCACGAGATGATGAGGGGGACCCGCACGAGGGCTTCGTAGAAGCGGCAACCTTTGCCGGTGAGGCCGTGATCGCCGAGCATTTCGCCGTGGTCACTGGTGAAGATGACAATGGTGTTTTCGCGTTGGCCCGTGCGCTCAAGTGCGTTGAGCATGCGACCGACGTTTTCGTCGATGAGGGCGATCATGCCGTAGTAAGACGCTTTGTTGTGTTGTTCGCGGTCGCCGGGTGGGTTGCCTTCTTTGTCTGCGAAAAAGCGTTTGAGCCGTGTTTGTGTTTGCTGGTCGCTTTCGCGAAATATTGGCGGGGGCAAGTCGGCGGGGTTGTATTTGTGCGTGTCGGGCGCGTCAAAAGGTCCGTGTGGGTCAAAGGGGTTGACGCTCATGAGATAGGGGCTGTCGTGAGGGGATTCGATAAATTCAATGGCGCGGTCCGCGCACCAGGTGGTCTGGTGATATTGGGGATTCATGTCGGGACGATAGTTGCCATACGTGCCGTCTTTTTTTGTTTGGAAGACGTCGCCGAGGTCTATGCCCTGTTCGGTGAGCCAGTCGGTGTACTGGTTGCCGTTTCCGATGCCCTGATTGTGTGAGTGGCTATACCAGAATTTGCGATACCCATCGTCAACGCGTTGTTCTTCGCCGTTCCATGCAGAGGCGAGGTGGAGTTTGCCCGATAAGCCGCAATCGTATCCGGCATCTGCGAGGCGTTTGGTGATGAGTTGCACGCGTTCATTTGCCGGGAAATAGGCATTGCCATTGCGATTGCCGTGTACGGTACTGGGATAAAGTCCGGTGAGAAAGCTGGAACGACTGGGCGTGCATATCGCGCTTTGGCAGTGGGCGTGTGTAAATGCTACGCCCTCGGCGCAGAGGCGGTCGAGGTTGGGCGTTTGGATGTGTTCATTGCCGAGGGCGTGGATGGTGTCGTAGCGTTGTTGATCTGTACAGATCCAGAGGATGTTGGGACGTTTTGATGTCAAGGTGTGATCTCCTCAATCGCGCGCGCCTCTGATAACGCGGCCGTTTTCGATCCAGTGATCGCGGTAAAAGGTAATGGGTTCAAAGGTGTCGTTTAGTGCGTCCATGCGCGTCCGAATCTGGTCGCGGTAATGCTGGATTGTTCTGGCCTGGTCGGGGTTGTTGGCGAGATTGTGCAATTGCAGAGGGTCTTCGCGGTGATTGTAGAGGGATTCTCGATGTTTTTCAATGGCATAGGTATATTGTTTGTCGCGCAAAGCACGCCATTCAAAGCCGTCGTCCCAATCGACACTGGGACCCATGCCCTGCAAGAATGCAGCTTCGGGTTCTTTTCCATGCTGACCAAATACGCAATGCGAAAGGTCAAAGCCATCGATACCATCGGGGATATCGACATCTATAAGTGAGAGCAGCGTGGGCATGATATCGGGTGTGTTGAGGCAGGCATCGCTTTCGGATTTGGGTGCGATGCGATTGGGCCAGCGCATGAGAAAGGGGACGCGAGCAGCTTCTTCATAGTAGATGTTTTTCTGTACGCGACCGTGTGCACCAAACATTTCGCCGTGGTCTGATGTGAAGACGACAAGGGTGTCGTGCGCGAGGTTGAATCTGTCTATCGCGTCTAAAATTCGGCCCACGTTCCAGTCGAGGTTGGCAGTCATAGCGGCATAGATTCGCTGCCATTCAACGAGGTTGGGTTTGACGGATTTCATCCACCAATCGCGGTCGAACCATGCGTGCCAGTATTCTCCCGATCCGTCCTGGTAATTTGGCGGCAGATCAAAGGCCATGTCTTTGAAGTGCATACCCCATTCTTCGGGGACGTTGTCCCAGTTCCAGGGCTGATGAGGTGTGCCATAAGAGACGAAAAGCGCGAAGGGATTTGGATTTTCGCACGCGTTTTCGAGATAGGAGATGGCGAGGTCGGTCATGGCATCGGGTTCATAGGCAGGGATGTCGATGCGTTCAAATTTGTCTTCGTAATAAAATCCCTTGTAATAGCTGTGGTTGAAGTTGTAGGCTGCCCAATAGTGGTCAAATCCCAATCGGTGCGGGCCTGGGGGCACGAATTGATTGGCGGGATTCTTGTGAAAATCTCCGGCCTGTTTATAAACTTTGCCTTCGGTTGCGTAAATGTGCCATTTGCCGATGTAGGCACAATTTACGCCGTTCTGCGTTAAGGTGCCGGCAAGTGTTGGCAGGTCGGTGCGGGCGCCCAATTCGTTCATGACGTAGCCATTGGTGGTGGGATAACAGCCCGTAAAGAGGGATGCGCGATGCGGGCTGCACACGGGATAGACCGAGGTGGCGTTGACAAAGTTGATGCCTTCAGATGATAGGCGGTCAATATTGGGGGTGCGGGCGCGGTTGTCGCCCATATAGCCACAGGATTGCGGGCGGAGTTGATCGGCGAGGATGTAGAGAAGGTTAGGCACAGATTACGCGCTTTCGTGTTCTGCCCGCATTGCGTTAAAGAAGCGCACATCGATCCGCGCCAGGTCAATTACGGTTTCTATTGGCTCGCCGCTGTATTCGCTGTGGAAACTCACGGGGCCTTCAAAGTTCAATTGATCGAGTGTTTTTACCACTGCAGGCCAATCGCCAAATCCCTGTCCCAGTCGCATTGTCCCACCCGTGGGCGCGCCCTGTACGGTTCGTCCCAGAGGTCGCTGGCGAATTAAGTCTTTAAATGCCAGGACTGAGAGGTACTCGCGCACGATATCCAGTGCCATTTCTATGGGTTCACCGCATATCGACAGGTGCCCCGGGTCGGAAAATACACCGATGTGTTCGGGATTGAATCCTTTGACCACGTTCATGACGGCACACGAATTTAATCCCATTGATTTGCCCGAATGGTTGTGTACCACGGTTTTTACGCCGTGTTTTTCCGACAATTTCTCAAAGCCTTCCATCCAGCCACGGATTTCATCCAGCTGATCCCAATAGTGTTTCGCATCCGACCAGTGCCAGTAGCCGAGTTTTACGTGCGCTACACCGGCTTCGCCCAGGGCGCCGTAATAACGCTCGACGTAATCGATATCCGGGCGGCTGAAATCGCCGGGGGCTGTTACCAGTGGAATGCACAATCCCGCCGCTTCAAACTGTTTGGCGGCTTCGGGCAGTGCTTTATCGATATTGTCTGGGTTTACAGGATATCCCTCGCGCACACACAAATCTGCGCCCTGTACGCCTACCGATTGGAGAGATTCGATGATTTCGGAAACGTCCATGCCTTCGAGGTGTTTTGTGAACATGATGTACGTGAGCTTCATTTTCTTTCCTTTCTCTGGTGTCGTTTGCTTATGTGAGCACTTCAGGATACGCAATTATGTACCTAAAATCAATGGTGAGTTGCAAGCTCAAATCTTGACAGACTGTGAAAAATGTATACATTGTCGTCAAATTGTTGAGAAAAATGACGACAATGTAGTCAAAAAACACGATTACGCATGTTTGTAGTATCCCGATACAGAGGTCATAAAAGGATATGAAACTCAGTCGTTTTGCCATTTTTAAGCCCATCAGTACGATTATGATCGCACTTAGTCTTGTGGTGATGGGTTTTATTTCCCTGTTCAAGTTGCCGCTCGAATATTTGCCCAGCGTGACGTTTCCGGTCCTTTTTGTGTCTATCCGGTATCCTTCTTCGTCCCCCGAGGAAATTGAACGGTTTATCACGCGGCCAATTGAAGAGATATTGGGCACTATGCCCGGCATTGAAAACATGGGATCCACATCCAATGAGTCTTCTTCGACTATTCGTCTGGAATTTGCAATGGATGCGGATATGGATCTCGTTGGTATTCATCTGCGCGACAGGCTCGATCAGGTTCGTGCAGATTTGCCCGAAGACGTGGATTATATTGGGATCAAAAGTTTCGATACCGAAGATATTCCGGCCCTCGAATATACTGTTTCGTGGCTCGGTGAAGATCCCGAGGATCTCATCGTGGTCTATAACCAGCGCCTGTTGCCGCGATTGCAGCGGCTCGATGGTGTGGCAAGTGTTGAATTGAGGGGGTTACAGCAAAAAGATCTTCTTGTCGAAGTTGATCAGAGGGCTATGATCGCGCACAAACTGGATTTTCGCACGATAAATCGCGCGCTGCGCAGAAATAATATCAATATCTCAGCGGGTTATGTCACCGATGGCGACAGGCGATTCGCTGTGCGAAGTGTGGGCGAGTTTGAGACCGTTGACCAGATTCGCAATCTGCCCATTCGCTCAAATCTGACGCTGTCCGACGTTGCATCGGTCACTTATGATTATCCCCCCGCTCGTCGATTTGATCGCCTCGATGGCACACCTTCTCTTTATCTTTCCGTGCATAAATCTTCAACGGCAAATATGGTCGATGTTTGCAAGCGCGCCCGCGAAGAACTCGCTCGCATCAACGAGGAGGTTGGCAAAAATAATCTTCGAATGCTTCTGGTTCGAGACCAGTCAACTGCTGTTATTGCCAGTATAACCAGTCTCAGCCAATCGGCGATTATGGGTGGTCTCTTGGCCGTTATTGCCATCTTTATTTTCCTCCGCAACTTCCGCAGTACGCTCATCATTGGCTCCGCCATTCCAATTAGCGCGCTCACGGTGTTTCTCATGATGTATTTTCTGCGGCAATCGGGCACTGATATCACCTTGAACTTGATTTCGATGATGGGGCTGATGGTCGCTATTGGGATGCTGGTGGATCCCGCTGTTGTGGCTCTGGAGAATATTTTCCGCAAATGCTTTGATGAGGGGCAGAGTGCCACACAGGCAGCGCTTGAGGGCAGCGAGGAAATTGGTCTCCCGGTTTTGGCTGCAACGCTTACCACTGTCTGTGTATTTGTTCCGGTCATTTTTGTGACTGATTCGAGTAATTCGCTCTTTATGCGGCAATTCTCTGTGACGGTTGTCGTGTCTGTTATTGCGTCGTTTTGTGTCGCGCTTTCCCTGATCCCGTTGGCTGCATCCCGTGCCTTCAATGAAGGGGGGCAGACACTTGATCGCATTCTCAAAAGCATTTTGGTGCTCGCGGCCATTGTCGGGGTGGTTGCGTGTATATATTATACGGATTTCAGTAAAGTTGATTACGCTGGTCTGTGGGACAGGATTGCCATTACTATCAGTGCGTTGCCCCTATTTGCCAAAATTGGTTTTCCCTCGGTGATCGCAATGACGGTTTTTTTGTATTTCCGTTATCGCGCCATTGGTGCCAAAGCCCTGTACGCAAGGGTGGTCGCCAATACTCTACACTACCGCTGGGCAACTCTTTCTGTTGCCTGCGTTCTTCTTTTTTTGGGTAATCACATATATGGGAAAATAGAACAAGAACCCTTCCGCTATCAACCCACGCGCGCGATCAGGCTGACGGTTGAGATGCCTCGTACGTACGATTTGGAGCAGGCGAGTAATACTTTCAAAATAGCCGAAGATATGCTCATTCCCCTGAAAGAGGAACTCGACATAGAGGCTATTGCGACGAAGTTCAATACGGGTAATCGTCAGGGAAAGCGAAATGCACTTTTGACCATTTATCTCACGCCCGCAGAAGAGAGCAAACTGACGACAGACGAAGTGCAGAACAAGATCATAGCGCTTCTTCCGAAGGATATTCCCGGTGTGCGTTTCAGATCTCGCGGGGGCAAGTCAGGCGGGACTGCGGGGGTGGGTGTTGAACTCAAAGGGCGCAAGCAGGAAATTTTGGCGGTTCTGGCCGAGGATATTGAAATGAGTATGCAGGGGATGCCCGGCGTTCACGAGATCGAAACCAGCCTTGAGACGGGTATGGAAGAGATTCGCGTGGTTGTAAATCGCGAACGGGCGCAGCGGTATGGTATTTCTCCGCGCGATATTGCTACTAATATCGCTTCGGCACTCGGGTCGCGCGGGGCGTCACACTTCAAAACACCCGAGGGGGAGATCGATATTACCGTTCAACTCCGCGAAGAAGATCGCGCCACTCTCGAGCAGATCAAAACTACGGAGTTTGAAAGCGATAAGGGTGGGATGGTCACTTTCTCGAGTTTGGCGGATTTCAATCTCATACAAGGACCCAATGCCATCTCCCGCGAAGACCGCATGCCCACGCTAACAGTGTTTGCCAATACAGAGCAAAAAGCAGTGTTCAGCGTGGGGCAGATTATGAAAGCGCGCATGGAAAACGTGCCCTTGCCCAAGGGATATACTTATCAGATGGACCGCCGCTTCAAGTCTATGGATGCAGAACGGGATCAGGATTTTGAGACGATGATTTTCGCGCTGATTCTCATTTATATTATTATGGCTTCGCTTTTTGAATCCTATGTTCATCCGCTCACTATCATGTTTTGCATTTTCTTTGCTTTCATCGGCGTCGCGCTCGGTCTCTACACCTTCAAGATCGCCATGGACAGCAATGCCAAGTACGGACTTCTGGTGCTTTTTGGTATTGTGGTGAATAATGGTATTGTTCTGGTCGATCATATTAACAGATACCGAAAACAAGGGCTTGTTCGCCGCGAGGCTATTATTCGCGGTGGACAAGACCGCTTGCGCCCGATTATGATGACTGCTACCACTACCATTATTGGCCTGATGCCACTGGTTATTCCGATGCTTTTTGGCCATGCCGAGGGCACAGCCCGCCGCTGGGGGCCCATCGGTCTGGTCGTGGTATCGGGATTGTCTATTTCAACAATTCTGACGCTTGTCCTCCTACCCACAATGTATTCCCTCCTGGATGACCTCTCCCAATTTACCAGGCGCGTTGTCGCGGTAGCTCGCGGATGAAAAAATTGACTTCGAAAAGCACTATTCTTTCAAAAGTGACGCGGCGATCACTTGTAATCGGTTTGGTCATGGCGGCGTGGGTCAATTTTTGGCCTGTGTACGCGAGTCTGGTGTTGCATTCCACACGCGCAGATCACGCGCATTTATCCGTGGCTCTGCTCATTCCATATTTGTTCTTGCTGGTTGGTAATCTGTTTCTGGGACGGCGCAGTTTGTCTCCGTCTGAGTTGCTGATCGTGTGTTGTATAGGCATAGTGGCTGCGTGTATGCAGGGTGAGTGGTTGTCGAATTATTTGCTCGAAGCGCTCACGATGCCGCATTATTTTGCGTCGGCAGAGAACCGGTGGGGCGAATTGCTGTTGCCGCATTTGCCGGGGTGGGCTGTGGTAAATGATCGCACGGCTGTGACGCATTTTTACGAGGGACTCCCGCCTGGGGAGGCGTTTCCGTGGCGTTTGTGGATTGCCCCGCTGTTCTGGTGGGGTACTTTTTTGGGTGCTATACTGGGTGTTAATCTCTGCTTGAGCGTGATTTTGCGAAAGCAGTGGGTGGCGCATGAGAGGCTGGCTTTTCCCGTGGCGCGCGCGCTTTTGGAACTAACGGGGGTGTCTGGAACGCGCGGTACGCTTTCATCTCTGGTGCGGTCGCGGTTTTTTATTGTGGGATTTGCCATCACCTTTCTGCTTATTTGCTGGTTTATGCTCACCTGGTTTTATGTGGCGGTGCCGCCGCCGCCCATTTTGAGTGGAAATTTTGCGTCTAAAGTATTGCCACTTGCGCGGGGTTTTCCGCCTTTTCAGTTGCGGTTCAGTATTTTGACACTGGTGTTTGGCTATTTTACGAATCTGGAAGTGCTGTTTTCAATCTGGTTTTTTCATGTGCTGGCTCTTGTACAGGCGGGGGTATTCAATCGCATTGGTCTGGAAGTGGGCAATGTGGATCCGTGGGGATCTTTTCACGCGGCGGTGGGGTGGCAGAGTTTTGGGGGGATGATCGTTTTTGTCGGCTGGGGTCTGTGGATTGCGCGGTCGCATTTGCGGGATGTTTTTCGCAAAGCGTTCTGGGGCGATGATCGCGTGGATGATACCGGGGAATTGATGTCGTATCGGACCTCTGTGTGGATGATGCTGGGCTGTTCTGCATATTGCGTGTTGTGGTTGAAAAGCGCGGGTATGGCCTGGGGACCTATTTTTGCATTTTATTTTGCCACGCTGGTCTTGTATTTGGGACTGGCGCGGATTATGGTGGAGAGCGGGCTTATTTTTTTGCGCGGGCCTATTACGGCACAGGCTTTTACCTGGCATTTGTTCGGCGTTTTGGGCATGGGACCGGGCAGTGCGGTGATTTTGACGCTGACCAATGCGTTTGCGTGCGATGCCAAGACGTTTGCGATGACGCCTATGGCGCATGTGCCGAGGTTGGGTATGGCGATAAATAGCAGGTTTCGCAAAGTGCTTGCGCCGAGTGTGATGTTGGGGGCATTGATTGGGGCTGTGACGGCGATGGGATTTATTTTGTATTACGGCTATTATGTGATGGGGAGTTACAATTTTGGGACTGTGAGTTTCCGGGGTATCGGGGCGCTGAATCTGGCGGGGTTTAACCAACTCGCGGCGGGCCGCATTCAAGCCGGGACTATGGGTACGAGTTGGGATCGCATCGGTTTTTTGGGGATTGGCGCCGCATTTACGGGTTTGTTGTTTTTTTTGCGGTATCGGTTTCCGGGTTTTCCGATTCATCCGATCGGGTTTACGATTTCTGCTTCTGCACCGCTACGCAATACAACGCTGACGATTTTCATGGTTTGGGCGTTGAAGACGATTGTGTTGCGGCTTGGCGGGCTGGAGCGCTATCGCAAGTTGACACCGCTTTTTCTTGGGATGATGGTTGCTTATATGGCGGGCACGGCAATCGGTGTTGTTGTGGATTGGATCTGGTTCCGCGGACAGGGGCATATGATCCATGTCGCGTGGTGAGTGGGCGGGCGAATCGACGAATCGACGAATCAGCGAATCAGCGGAGCTGTGTATAACTGGTTCAGGCCAGTTCATCAACTTTCAGGTGTGATTAACCGGTATAAATTGGGGATTGTCTCGCGGTGGTCGCCCTGAATATAATAGCTATCGCCGCCGTCGCGCACCGTGCGGACGAGGATGGTTTTGAAGGGGCGGTAGTAATAACGGGGGTCGGTTTTGGGGGCTTCGGTGTCGAGGTCGTCGCCGAGGGGGATGAGGTCGAAGACGGCCGTGGTAAATTTGGCGATGCTGCGACCTTCCTGGCGGGCGACATTGCGGGCCATGGCGAGGGCTTTGAGATAGACTTCGGGTCCCATGATAGCCGTGCCGATGTTGAGCAGGACGCCGCCTTCGAGGTGGGTGATGGATTCTGTGAAAATTAGGAAGTCGGTGTAGGTGCTCGCGCCAATCGCGGCACCGTCGCAGTTGGGGTGTTCGTGAACGATATCATAACCGATGCTGACGTGTGTGGTGATGGGGATATTGAGTCGAACAGCAGCGGCAAAAATGCTGATGTCTTTGTGCGGGTAATTGCTTTCGAGGATGTTGCGTCCAATGGCTTCGCCCAGTCCAATGCCTTTTTGCGCCGCTGTTTGGGCGATGAGGTTGAGGTCGCCAGTTTCGGTCCATAGCCCAAATTCTCCAGTGCGGATATATTTGCCCACGCTTTCGGTGGTCGCGCCGATGCGGGCAAATTCGTAGTCGTGAATGGCACAGGCTCCATTGCCCGCAATATGGGTGATGAGGCCGCGTTCCATCAGGTCGATGAGATAGCGCGCGGCGCCAGCGCGAATGACGTGTGCGCCGATCATGAATATGGCCGCGCAATTGTTTTGCCTGGCGCGTATAATGCGGTCTGCGACAATGGGGAGGTTGGGGTTGCCAAAAGGTGGGATCGGCGCGTTGAGATCGGGAATTTGATCGACTGTGAGGTCGTGTTCCCGTTGGTTAAGCGGCCGGAGTTTGAGTTTGGAGCGGTCGAAGATTTTGTAGGGCATGTTTGGGATTTTTAGATGTATTGGTATTCTTTCATCGCGGGATGCAAAAACTCAAAATCGTGGATGCCGTCATCGGTTTTCCACCTGCCCACGGAATCGGGACGCAGGAACACTTTGCCCAATGGAAATCCGAGAAATTCCTCTACCCGCGCAAATGTCTCATCCTGATTTGTGATCGCATCTTCAAATCGCACGGTGATACAGTGTTTGGGCACGGGCGTGGATTTCATGATTTCATACTGATACAACCAGGAAATCGCCCGCCGCTCGCGTATGTCATCTGTGTGCGGATATTGAATATCGAAATCGCTCAAATCATCTGTTTTGTGTCCACTTAAGATGCTGTCTCGGGGATCGCGCACCCAGTGAATATATTTTGCATCGGGAAACAGGCGCACAATCCACGGATAGACCAGTGTGGTTTCGGGTAATTTCCATCCGTAGTTCTCGTACCGATTTTTTGGGGGAAGTACGTCTTGCAAATAGGTTTCGACGAGGTGGGTAAATTCGGGATCGATGTCCATGGTGTGCAGGTCATCAAAATCCCACGATAGATCGCCATTCCATTTCACGTATTTTGCCATTACGCGACACGCATCGTACAGCGCCTGGGGAGGCATTTTATCGCCCGATGCATTGATCAAGCGTCCCATGTACATACCGCTGGCATAAAGCGTGTGCGAGATTAACCGCGTGCCCGAATGCCCACGTCCGATGACTGTGATTAACGACAATGTTCTACCTCCTTATAGATTTTTTTCAAACTCATTTTTTATGCGAATTTTGTCGGTTGCATTTCCAAAGCCCAGGCTGAACCATCCTTCGTAGCCCAGGGTGTTTAAGCGTTTGAAAAGTGCGTCAAAATCGATTGTTCCTTCTCCTGGTACCAGGTGTATTTCATAGTCGCCATTGTTGTCATTTACGCGTACCTGGCCGATGTTATCTACGCCAAAGATATTGAGGAATCCAGCCCAGCCCTCGGGCACGAGATGCCCGTGTGCGACGTTGAAAGCCCACTTGAAGTGATCGGATTGGATGGCATCAAAAAACCACTGTGTCTCTTCGACGTTGTGCGGCAAATAGTGAATTTCGGCGTGTTCGGGTTCCAGATTGTGGTTTTCAAAATAGATCGATACATCGGTTTTTTCCGCTCGATGTACCAGTTGTTTCATGCGTTCTATGGCAGCATCGCGGCGAGGACCTGTATCGCCAAAATGATAGCCCCCATGGCCGACGACCCAGCCGCATCCCAGTCGAACTGCCAGATCAAAATTGGCGTTCACATAGTCATCGACTGCTTCGGATAATATCGGCACGTATTCGGCATTGTTAATGGCGGAAGAGGGATGTACGCCGATTTGCACTTCGTGTTTTTCGCACAGATCTCGAATGCGTTTTACGCGCGCATTGTCAAAAGAAGTTAGGTTGTTTGGGGGCATATCGGCCTGAAAGTCGATATAGCGAAATCCATTTTCTGCACCCCATACAATGCCTTCTTCAAGGGGTGTGGATTTGTCCATGTTGTATCCAAAACGCCCGCTCATTATTGTCTCCATATAGTTTCCGATGTAAAAAAATCATTATTCAATTAGTGCCTGATATACCAGTGTCTTAAATTCAGCGCGAATGCGGTAGTAATTTGCGGGCATAAATTGCGTGAGCAGTAGCCCGACGAGTTCTTCTTCATAATCGATCCAGAACGCTGTTGTTGCCGCACCGCCCCAGCGAAATGTTCCCACACTGCCGGGACCGCCAGCGGCTGCATCGAGCAAAATCGCGCCTCCCAATCCAAAACCTTCACCCGACAGATTTGCCAGTCCCAGGGAGATGGGCATCAATTCATCGGGCAAGTGGTTCATTGTCATTAGTTCGACGGTTTTGCGCCCCAGCAGGCGCACGCCGTGAAACACGCCTCCATTGAGCATCATGTGGCAGAAGCGGATGTAATCAGAGGCTGTGGAGACCAATCCGCCGCCACCGGAAAAGAATTTTTGCGGACTGGAAAATTTGCTGGTCGCCGGGTCGTCAATCACGCGAATACCACCTTCTTGTGCCGGGCCGTAATTTGTTGCAAACCGATGGCCCTGTCCCTCGCGCACCCAAAATTCCGTGTCTTCCATGCCCAGAGGATCTAAAATTCGCTCTCTGAAAAACGCATTGAGAGACATGCCGGAGATAACTTCGACAAAATGCCCGAGTACATCGGTCGATACGCTGTAGCGCCAAGCAGTACCCGGTTGATTTGCCAACGGTAGCGTTGCCAGTGTTTGTACCATTTCTTTTGTGGAATGGTCTGGCCGATTAATTTTTGCCTGATTGTACAGTTGGTCAACGGGTGAATTGCCCAAAAAGCCATAAGTGAGTCCCGATGTGTGGGTCATCAGATGGCGAATCGTGATTTCTCGCTCCAGGTCCTCCGGAGGCACGCCTTTACCCGCGAAGACTTGTACATCTTTTAATTCTGGAATAAAATCCGATACGGGATCATCCAGTTGAAAAAGCCCCTCTTCATAGAGCATCATGGCCGCGACAGTTGTGATCGGTTTGGTCATTGAATAAATCCGAAAAATTGTATCGCGTGTTGTGGGTACTTTTGTGTCTTGCGTTCCGAAACAAGAAAAATGCGCGATTTTGCCCTGCCGACAAACCATTGTTATAATGCTGACCAGTTTGTCTTCGTCGATATAGCGTTGCATCACGCGATTGATGCGGTGCAGGCGCGTAGCTGATAGTCCCACATCTTCTGGTGCAACGGTGGGAAGTCCCGGATCACTGTTCAAAATTCGCTCCTTTCGACTAACTTGATTTGAAACATCCGGCTCCGAACCCTCGTGCCGGTCTTATGGGAAAAGATTCTGTGAAAATATACGAACTCGTCTGAGAAAAAAAAACACTATGTCTTCCTGCACATCTCCTATCGCCTTTTGGCCCGAATAGTCTGTTCTTGACCTTTTCTGTTGCAGGCTTCATGGTAGTGCAACAATTGAAATTGCGCAATCCATACAAAAGGATGAGCTATGGACGCACCTCGCCCGAATATTTTGATTTTCCTGGTCGATGAAATGCAGTTTGACGTTACCCAACCCTCGTCACCCTGTCAGATGCCTGCCCTCCAAAAATTCGCAGAAGAAGGCGTCACTTTTACCCGGGCGTTTACACCCTCTCCTCACTGTTGCCCTTCGCGTGCAACGCTCATGACCGGTGTTTATCCCAGCAGACACGGTATATGCAACAATGTAGAAACCGATACGGCCCACCAGTTTGGTCTAAATCCAGGTGTCCGAACGTTTGCTCAGGACCTGATCAGAGCCGGATACCGGCTCTCGTATGCAGGCAAATGGCATCTGTCAAATGAAGAAACGCCGGCAGACCGCGGCTGGAATGAAGTGACCTCATTTGCAAAAAAAATTCCCCGGGGCCACAGACAGTGGGCCGGGCGCACTGCAAAACCAGTGGTACTCGATGGACCCAGAGCGCACGGACACATGGTGCGTCCCGGTTGGGGCGATCAGGTAATCAACTCGGGTTTTGTCGATGACATCTTGCAAACACACTATTATCAAAATGCCGTGGGACCGGGCATTGAAGAGCTTCGTCGCCTGACCCAGGAAGACGATCCCTGGTGTTTGTGCATCAGCACAGACATGGGACCTAAAAGCGTGGGCGTGAGGGCGCTCTTTGAACAATACGATCCATCTACCTTTGATCTGCCTCCAAACTTCCACGACAAAATGGAAGACAAACCCAATATCTACCGTCGCATACGGGAGCAGGTCTGGGGCCAGCTCAGTCTGGCCGAAGTGCGCGAAGGCATGGCGTCTTATTTTGCCAATTGCAGCCTCGAAGACTGCTATTTTAAACGCATCTTGCAAGCTCTCGAAGAAACCGGCAAAGCCGACGACACTCTGGTCCTGTTCATCTCAGATCACGGAGACTACAATTTTGCACACGGCCTGCAATATATGGGCATTCCGCCTTTCCGAGAAGCCTACCACGTACCTGTTGTCGCCCGCTGGCCAGGGGGCCTCGTTGCTCCGGGCCGAACCGTCGATCACCTCGTATCGCTCTCCGACATTGCACCCACACTGATCGAACTGGCCGGGACAACACCTGAAGACGCCAAAAGCGGGCGCAGCCTGGTTCCATTTTTAAAGAACGAAACACCTTCAAACTGGCGGGACGACCTGTTTTTTCAAACCAATGGAAACGAAGTCTATTATACCCAGCGTATTGCCATGACGGATCGATATAAATATGTGTACAACGCATTTGATTACGACGAACTCTACGACCTGGAAAAAGACTCTGGTGAATTGGTCAACCTCATCCATCCTTCCCGGTATCCACAGCCCGAGCCGTTTGCAGAAACGCCAGAACAAGACGTACATCCCTTGCCTCGAATAGCCCCGCAACTCGAACCGGTACGGCGAGAAATGATGTCTCGCATCTGGGCGTTTGCGATCCAGGAAAACGACACCATATTCAGTGGTTTTGCGCCCATTGCCGTTGCCACATACGGTCCAATGGTCGGGCTGGAATGGATGCAAGGAGATCGCAATGCGCAAACTTAAAATTGTGCTCGTTGGCGGTGGCAGTTACCGATGGACGCCTCGTCTGGTCTGCAACATATTGGAAAACGCATCGCTCAACGGCAGCTACGTCGTGCTTTACGATATCAACAGCCAAGCGCTCGAACTCACCGGCAAACTGTCTGAGAAGTACAGGGCATTGTACAAATCCGACACCACCTTTGCTCACACAACCGATCAGGCCGAAGCCTTAGAGGGAGCCGACTCCGTAGTGATCACCTTATCCACAGGTGGTCTGGAAGCTATGCAACATGATCTGAAAATACCCGAAACATTTGGTATTTTCCATACCGTAGGCGATACGGTTGGCCCTGCTGGCCTCTCCAGATCTCTGCGCAATATTCCCATTATGCTCGACCTGGCGCACGCCATGGAAACCCACTGTCCAGATGCCTGGATGCTCAACTGCTCCAACCCCCTCTCAGCCCTCACCCACAGCGTAACCTGCCAGACCAGCATCAAAGCTATGGGCGTCTGCCACGGTGTGGTCGGTGCTGCCAAAATTTACGCTGAATTTTTCGGTACCCAGAACAAGGCTTGCGCCTGGTCGCACACTGGCATCAACCACTTCTCCTGGTTTACCCGATTTGTTGTAGAAGGCCGTTGCGCCTGGGAGATCCTCGCTGAAAAAGGCCTGGACGCATGGCTTGCTCTTTCGCCTGAACAGGCAAAAAAAGATCCCGTATTTGGCTCGCTCTACGGGTTTCGTTGTGGCCTCAAACTTGGCCGTACATTAGGTGCCATCCCAGCTATTGGCGATCGCCACCTGGTTGAGTTCCTTCCCGGCTATCTCATCAGCGAGGATCGCCTGGCCTCATACGGTCTGGTGCGCACCACTATAGAAGGACAAAAGCGACAGGCCGCTGGATATCGCTCCCGAGTAGAGCGCTTCATCAAAGGGGAAGAAGACCTGCCCCCTGTCGCCAGCCGAGACAATGTGGCTGCCTGGATTGCGGGCCTCTTTGGAGGACCACCTGCCCACGACAATCTCAACGCCCCCAACACAGGCCAGATTCCGCAGTTGCCCGACGGCGTGATCGTAGAAACTCGCGGACTGCTCGATACAGCCGGCATCCATCCTTTTGTTAGCCCAATGCCAAAAGCTATTGAAGCGATCGTTCGTCCCCAGGCACTTCGCGAAGCACTGACCGTAGAAGCAGCATTAGAAGGCAGCTTTGAAAAGGCGCTATCCGTCATGATGACCGATCCTCTTCTTCCCTCCGTAGAAATTGCCCGTCCAATGCTTGAAGCCCTCATCGCAGCCACC
>JAGWBW010000142.1 GCA_021295695.1 Candidatus Latescibacterota bacterium | reverse complement strand
TTTCCTGAACGGCGCTCCTGCCACTCGTAATCTACGCCGATGGCGCGTTGTCCACACTGAGCGATCAGACCACGGATATAGTGGTAGTAATCATCCACCATAGAGAGACGGTCAGCCACCGAACGGTCAATAAGTTGGAACTCGCCAGTGTCGAGTGGAATATCGATATCAGCCATGCGGGACACGAGGCGGTAATAGAGCCAGCGTGCCCCGCGCAGCCAAAACTGTTCTCGGCGTTTCCGACGCACACCGTACACCACTTTGTAGCCAGCCTTCCATTGCCGCACAAATTCGGCGATAATGGCGGGCGGATCTTGAAGATCCGCGGCTAATTGGACGACAACCGCGTCGCCCGAGGCGCTCCTCAAGGCATTAAAGGTGTTGCGAAACGGCCCCAGGTTGCGTGCATTGACAATAATTTTCACGCGCTTGTCGTCTTGTGCCATACCCAACAGTTTTTTGACGGTCTTGTCATGTGAGGCGTTGTCCGAGAAAATGTGTTCATATTCATACTCGGGCAACTGTTCTCGAAACACTTTGCGGACTTCGTCACGGCAGGTCTCGACGTTATCCTCTTCGTTGAAACAGGGCGTGATAATAGAAATAAGGATAGACATATGCGTCGTCCCTACATTGTGTAGATAGGTCTCAGGTTTGCGTTTGGTTTCATGAGCGCGTGGCGACGAATCCTCGCGGCGAATGTGGCGACATCTTTAACGGTTTCGCGCATCGAAATCCCTCACAGTTTCCGCAAGCCCTTCGCGCAGTGACCAACGGGGAACCCAGCCTGTTGCCTTTGTCAAACGCGCAATGTCCGCTTGCAGGTGCATGACTTGATCCTTTCTAAATGGCACCTCACCAAAACCCAGTTCTGCACCGGGTGCCGCGAGATCCCTCAACATCTCGACCGTTTCCTTCAGGGGAGGAGCCTGACCCGATCCGAGGTTGAAAACGCCTTCTGCCCCAGCGGTGAGGGCAACGCCCGCGATGGCCGATGCCGCATCTTCGCCATAGAGATAATCCCACCGCTGTTCGCAGGTGGTCAGACTGGGACACTCGCCCTTTCGCAACGCGGAGAGAATATAGGGAAACAACCACCCTCCATTATCGCCGGGTCCATAGGTCGAGAAAATTCTGATCCAGGCAAAACGCACACCGCGCTGGGCACAAATCGCCTCACACATCTGACCGGCAGCCAACTTGGCCATACCATATAGCGTCGTGGGACGAGTCGGCACGGTCTCATCAACCAGCCTGTTGGCAGCACCGTATTCCGCTTGCGATCCCAGCCCAACGAAAGCACTGATGCCGAGTTCTGCTGAGAGAACCGCGAGCCTCGTAGTCGATACAATGTTTTCCGCCTGACGTGGATTGTCGCGCTCTGTGTTGCTCACCCCGTCCCACGCGGCGTGAATGACCCCCTGAGGTTGAAAGTCTGCGAGCGCATCCCGCCAGTTGCTGGCCTCCTCCACCCGCCCATCTATCAGTATCGTCTGCCCCAGGCAATCGCGGACGCGCCACAGGTCGCTTTCGGGTCGAACCAATGCGGCCACGGTATGCCCTTCACGCAACAGGTGGCGAAGAATTTTTGATCCGAGAAATCCAGTTGCACCGGTCAGAAAAATACGTGTCATTATATAATATTGGATAGTGTTGCGACAATCAGTACATTATGCAAACAAAGCACCTTTCGCCCCAGCCAGCACCCGTTTGACCGCACTCACCCCACGGTGAATCCGCTCGTATGCGGGTTGACGCCCTGGTAAATCCGCGTAAGCGAAACGATGCCGGTGCACGGTTTTCGACAAAGCGATCCGCAGAAACGACAACGCGCACCGCAATCGAAACCCATCATCCTGCGCGGCTGGGCCATAGCCTTGCAGGAAAGCGGCATGGCGACGCGGCGGATGGAAAGTCAACCACATGGCGACATCAAAGGTGGGGTCGCCAATTAAGGCATCCTCCCAGTCAATCAGAGCCACCACAGCGTTGTTTTGGACAAAAATGTTATGATTACCCAGATCACCATGCAACAGCCGCGTCGGCACATCAGCACACACCGCGGCATGATCAATGAAGATTTCTAAGATCGCCTCTGACTGGTCCGAAGTGATCGCGCCGATAGCGCGACATCCCGCGACATGCGCCTCCAAATTGAGCATCATGTAGTCGCGCCAGTTTCGATGAAGACCGCGCAATCCCTCGTCGTCACCCATCTGCAGACAGACTGGTCCGCCACCACTACCTTCTATCGCGTGTAGATCGCGCATGGCTTGCCCTATACTACGCAAAAGATCGGGACATTCGCACACAGTTTCCGGCAGATCGCGTAATGACTCACCCGGTGCCATGTCATAGATTGCAAGATCGAAAGGTGCGACGCGCTTTGTCCCAATCGCAACTGCTCGTACGGGAACATGTGGCACACGGATACTTGTCAGATGCGGGGCGAGCACCGCTTCAATATTCAATGTGTGGTCGGGATCCATCACGTCGGGACGACTGGAACGCACGATTAGGGACGACTGACCGGTACACGCGATATGTACCAGGTGAAACGTGCCCTGTCGCGTTGCAGGCGTCACGTCAATTGGGTCCAATTCGAGCAAGGACTTAACGGCGGTCTCAATCATCGGAGTGCGACGCACAGCCTCATCCTGCGCCGTATCTCGCAATCGCCTCAACCGCACGTCATCGCACGCAATATCCGTCTTCGCGTAGAACCATGTTCGGCGCACATCGCCATTAGCTAAATCGTCTTTTTTCATGGTAGCCCTAAACGAAGTCCTCATAATTGAGCAAGGAAAGCATCGGAGCGCAACGGCTCTTGATTTCGGCTTTCTGATCTGCGGACAGTTCGTTCATAGTGGCGACATTAACCTCGGTCGTCGGCATTCGAATCGTACCCCAGGGATAGACCTCATCCATTGGCTGGCCATTCCAAGAGGGTTGCATTAGCGTTTCGGAAGACGCAATGCCCAGTACGCCAGCCAGTTTGTCCATAGTCTGGCGAGGATCGGCGATGAGATCTTCAAAACGCACAATGTGAAAACGGTCCGGGTGACGTCCAGCCAGCATCAAGGCGTGATGCTGCATGAACGCCCAGGTCATGGCGTAGCGCGAAATGGGCAGAGGAAAAGGCCGCTTGATGGTGTCGGCATAAGCCGACCACGGATTGCGGACCACATGGATGATGTGTCCGTTGGGGAAGTCCGCGAGAATCTGCTCGCCATCAAACCCGATAACCGGACTGTAGCCCACAATGCCGGTCTCGCTACCGCTCACACGTTCATTTTCCCACGCATCGAAGGTTGCCTGAAAAAAAGCCGCGACAATGTTGCCCCGCGTGCGCGGTTGAGTCGCTACGAGTTCGCAAAACCGCCGCTTGCGCTCGGACTCATCCATCACCAGGTCGGCGCCGCGAAACTTGCTGACCTTTCGATTCCGTAGAAAAGTCTTGAGTTCCTCATCGAAGAACAGTTCGTAATCCTCATCCGGGCTGGATGATACGGGAAAATCGGGATAACGGTATTTGAAAGGAAAAAGAGAGGACAGAAAATCACTGCAACGGGCATTGCCGAGTTGCGACTCAAAAGGATAAACGTGAAGTGCTGGATGCCCATCCAGGAACCGATGCGTTACATTTCCACCATTTTCATACATTGCAGAAATCATGATGAGATTGAAAGTGTTGGTGTCGTTCATTTTTTATTCCTTACTTGAGTTTTCATATAAGCGTGGATCTGTTCACGGGTCACGCGCCTCATGTTCGTGTCCTTTGAAGACCGCACATTCCCTGAATCAAGCCCAACACTCCATGATGATATGGGCATATTTGAATCTGAGCAGATCGTATTTCAGATGAACGCGAACGTGGGGAAACACCGACTCTGCGAGATACCTGTATTCAGGTACCGTTCTGATATGTTGTCCTCTGTCAAACCCGATCATCGTTTTCGCCAGCAACGACTGACCGTCCATCACGCAAGGATCCAGAGTCACCAGACGGCCCCCCAACCGCAGGACTGACCCAACCTTTTCGAAAAGGACCTTGACTTCTCCGTCATTCAAATGATGGAGAAGCCCAAAAGCCAAAGCGACATCGAACTTTTCCGCATCATCAAATTTTTCCGTATTGATATCTCTGCACCGAAAAATCCCCCTTTCACCATAACGTGCCCTTGCCTGCCGGACATAGTTCTGGTTCAGATCAAGACCGATGTAGTCAACAGGTGGCATATGCGCCAGGGCAAAACCAGTACCACAACCAATGTCCAGAACGCGCTGACCCGTTTCAACGCGAACATGGCGTTCTAAAATATCCTTACGTCCAGCGTAAGCACCAACGAGTTTCTGAAGCCAGTCGTAAACGAACGGAACCGACAATATACGCCTCAAACCCGTCGTAACCTGAGACATTAAAGTACCCCTCAAAAATTGTTACCCGAATATTACGGTACGGATCTTCGCAGGACTCATGGATCGGTGCTCTTACGGCGAAAAATATGCACGCCACCCCGTGCCGGCAGGGGTTCAAAGGCGTGCCATGGAATTTCGGGCCTTTGTGTCGGATAATAATGGACATCCAATACAGTAGCCACGGCGTAGTGCGCCTTGATATTATTCCAGTATTCTCCCGACAACGGTCCGAAAACCGCGATCCAGTCGGGATTACATTGCCCGGTGTAGAGAGACTTGCGCAATGCCTCAATGCGGGCACGCGGCAAGGGCGAATTCTCTTTGAGCACACCGCAAAACAGAACGCGATGCCCAGTGTAGAACGTCAGTACCTCGCGATCTGCAAAACCCGGAATATACACATGGTCGTCCTGTTGGGCGTGTTGCAACAGATAATCGGAAGCCCCTTGTATGGCATCGGGATAAGGTCGGTGAATTTCGCGGATAAATGAAAAAAAGTGTACCCCAAGCGTTCGTTCTCCAGTAAAAGCCATCGTTATGTTAAACGGCGCAGCGCCCGCGCTTGTAAACAGCAAGACAGCGACGACCGCCCCACTGGCGATTCTCGACTTGCGCCATACCCATTCGGCAAACAACCCCTTCATCGTTAGCAGCAGGGGCAATGCCGCCACATAGTAGCGGAAATCGAGGACCACCCCAGACAACCAGACCGGCTGTTGCGTGAGCAATGCCGCAAATAGCGCGAACAACGCGCCCAAAAGGACGATTTTGCCCACCGCAATCACGGGCAGGTCATCGCCGCGTGCTTCCGTGCGTTTCCTCCGTCCAGAACGCCTGCGCGACCGCATAACGGATTTTCGATAGACGAGAAATACCATAAACCAGAGCAACACAGCCCACGAAATCCAATCTGCGGCGAACAGATCGCGCACGCAAATCCAGATTTTGAGAAGGAACAGGGGTACTACGCCTTGATATTCCCCGAAATCCGCGGTGCGAAACGATGCCATTGTATCGCGCCCACCGCCGATCAGCCCAATAAACATGAGATACGCCGAGCCGAGTGCGCCCACCGCGATGCCGCAACACCCAAAAGTCACCCACTCCCGCTTCGCGGTCTCCCGCCAGCGAAAAATGAGATGATACGCGGCCAGCGAAAGCATCATCGCCGTCCCGCCGGCGTAGTGGCTGAAAAACGCGAGTGCGGAAATAAGCGTCACCACAGCGAGACAAACGGGCTTTTTCGTTTGCCAGTAGCGTTCATAAAAATAAAAACCCGCCATCAGGCACAACACGACGATGCTGTAGTAGCGCGCCTGCCGAAAATACAACAACAATTGTGCGGACCATGCGGAAAAAATAAAAATAAAAAACACCAAACGCGGATTGTCGGACAATTGTTGCCGCAGAATCAGGTAGAAAAATCCCAGCGCGAGTATCCCTGCCAGCGCGTGCAGCACCCGTGCGCCGGTCTCGTTGACGCCAAAGATGGCGAACCCCATCGCAGTGAGAAAATATTGCACCGGCGGCGCAACATCGCGCAGATCTTCATTCAAGGCGTTTCCATTGGTACCGCCCACCAAATTGCGACCATCCCAGCCGACAATGTCGCCTTGTTCCAGCAGGTTCTTGCCGATAAACGATACCACGCCCTCGTCGTGCCACAAACCGGCATAGTCCAAATTGACCAGACACAAATAGGCGGCCACGCCAAAAGCGCACAACGAAAGTGTCGCGTATGGCTGACCGCGTATCCGTTCGGATAGTCCTTTAACATTCACCATGGATCTCATCAAAAGATATTGCTCAAGTTTCCATATAAGCGCGAACCTGTTCACGGGTCACGCAACGCATATCCGCGCCCCTCAAGTGCGCCCTGTACCAATCAACCGTCATCTTCAAAGTCGTCGTCAAATCCAGCCGCGGGCACCAGTCCAACATCGTCATCGCCTTTGTACTATCGATAGACAACAACCGCGTCTCAGGCGGATAAGCCCGACAGTCACTCCTGTACTGCGCCCCATTCCCCCACAGCTCTGCCGCTGCATCGACAATCTCTTGCACAGACCGCGCATTCCCCGGCATCGGACCAAAATTAAACGCATCGGCCAGTTTTGCCT
>JAGWBW010000141.1 GCA_021295695.1 Candidatus Latescibacterota bacterium | reverse complement strand
TGCAACCGCCGCAAAGTGGGAAGAGCTTCCTCTACGATCTGGTCCAGCGAGACAAAATCGATATCGTGACACTGGAAAATATCCACATAATCCAACCCCAGTCGCATAAGACTCTCATCCATACTTGCCACAATTCGTCCGGCTGAAAAATCGGACACCCCACCGGCATAACGCCCAACTTTGGTCGCCAGATAATATTTATCTCGCGGGATCTCCTTCAAAGCCTTTCCCAACGCGCTTTCCGATTTTGTCCCACCGTAAAGCGGCGAGGTATCAATCAAATTGATCCCACAGTCTATTGCTGTGTGTACAGCTTTGATTCCCCGAGCTTCATCGGACGTTCCATAAATACTGCCCAAACCAGATGCCCCATAACTCAGCACCGAGACTTTCAAACCCGTTTTTCCCAACTCGCGATATTCCATGTCTTACCTTATGTGCGCCACTATGACTTTGCCGAAGTGGCATCCTTTGCAACGCGCACCAGCGTCTGCTTTCGCGCCTGGCGCAAGTCTCGTAGGGACATCTCTTCGGCGATCAACGCCTTGGCCCGCTCCTCCACTTTCTTCCGACGCGCCGGAGGGAGCCGATCCAGTCTCTCTGATAGAGTCGTCATTTTGTCCTCCTCTTATCTTTCAGTCGTTCGAGATGCAAGTCGAATTTCCGTTATTTATGGCGCGATAGGCTCGGGAAAATTCCATCTCACCCAATGCCATTGAAACATATCATTGGTCGCGTCATTCCATCCCAACAAACGCCCTTTCATATTCTCTAACACATCGGCACACATCGGATCATCAATCCGATTATTCATCTCCGCGGGATCGTTTTCGAGATCGTATAATTCATCCAGATCGTGAGGTGTATAAACGTATTTCCATTTCTCCGTCCGCACCATTCGCTGAGAGCTATAGCCCCATACCTCACCGTGGCTTTCGCAATACACACTATCTGCCCAATCGTCGGGATCATCGCCATTTACAAGCGGTACCAAACTCCTCGCATCCAATCCCTCGGGCAATTCCCCACCACCCCATTCGACAAATGTAGGCATCAAATCCATCAGCCGAACAAATTGCGAAACATTGCGACTTACACCCCCGGGCACCTTCATCAGCAATGGGACCCGAAACACCTCATCGTACATTGTACCTGATTTTTCAAAATGCTTGTGACTGCCCATGGAATCGCCGTGATCTGTACTGAAAAGGAATATCGTATTGTCCTCAATCCCACATTCTCTTATCTCATCCAGCACGCGCCCCACGCATGTATCAATCAGAGACACATCGCCGTAATATTTGGCAACCACCTGTCGCCACCACGCCCAATCTTTATCTTGAAGATTCCATTCTCGATGTTTTCGCAAATGAGCCGCGGGTTTGCCTTCAAAGGATTCGTCAAAATTTGGCCAGGGCGGAATGGATTCGGGATCGTACATCGACGCATAAGGCTCCGGCACAATATTGGCAAAATGAGGTGCTGTTGCATCAATTCGCAAAAAAAACGGCTTGTCTCCTTCTGCCCGCTCGCGCAACATCTCGATCCCACAATCCGTTACCTGCCACGTTTTGTATTCTTCTGGCGGCATCTCACTTGTCCCCGCAACAGGAAAAGAACTTCCGGGAAATTCAACCGTCAATTCTGTACCGGGGACTATTTGCCCGCGCACTCCCCTCCCCATCTTATGCCGATCAAAGCCGTATTCCTCAGGTCCAATATCTTGATGGACATGCCACTTACCCGCATAATCCAGCACATACCCCGCCTCTTTGAGCAAATGGCTAAACGTCGGCACATCTGTTGACAATCCCCTATTCCACGCAGGCGCGATATGCGTATTGAGCATCACTCCGTGATTGTGCGGATAAAGACCGCTCATCAACGAAGCGCGCGCAGGTGAACAAACAGGACTTGTGGTATAAGCCTGATCAAACCGCACACCTTCCTCAGCAAGTCGATCCAGATTGGGCGTCTGGCAGATCTCATTGCCATAACACCCCAACGCATCGCGTCTCAATTGGTCCGTAAGAAATAAAACAATATTGGGCGCCATAATTTCTCCTCCTATCGCATGACCCTTTACCGACATTCGATCCATCTGTCTTATCTACGACGCTCAAGGGGAAGTGTCAAGGAGAATGCTACTTGATTTACATATATTTGTACACTAAATTGCATTTTATCATTCTATCTGCTATTGGGCCCAAACAAAAAGGAACTTTTCAACACATGAAACAAACCCGCGCACTCGACGGAACCTGGCAAGTCATCTACGATCACGACAACAAGGGCCGCACGCTCAACTTACAGTATCGCGAAAATTTCTACGCCTGCGAAGACTTAGAGCAAATAACCGTTCCCGCATGTCTCGAAGAATTCAAACAAGATTACGAAGGTGTCGCCTGGTATGGCAAAACGTTTACCCTTCCCAAAGACTGGCAGAAAAAAACCATCCGCCTGCATTTTGAAGCAGTCAACTACCGCGCAGAAATATGGATCAATGGCGAAGCCGCTGGCGCGCACGAAGGCGGATACATCGGCTTTGAACTCCTGATCGACGACCTCTTAACCGAAAGCGAAAACTTCATCGCCGTTCGCGTCATCACGCCCCTCATCCTCCGAGACGTGGTCATTGACGGCCTGGGACGCGATGACATGCCGCACTGGCGCGGTGCAATCACCGGTGGCATCTGGCAATCGGTTTCCCTTATCGCTACAGGACCTGTGTACGTTGACGACACATTCGTTACATCCGACATCCACACGGGCGAAGTCAACATAGCCAACACATTTCAAAATTGTGATCTGAGAATACAACCCGCCACCATCACCTGGTCAATCACTGAATACAAAAGCGATACACAGGTCGCCTCTGGACAAGAAACGATCAACTTGAATCCCGGTACAAGTCACCACGAAGAAATATTCATCATCGCAAACCACAAACTCTGGCAACCCGACGATCCCAATCTCTACGTCGTCACCGCCACAGTCGCCCTTAGAAACGAATCCTCAGATATCGAGAAAACGCGCTTCGGCTTCCGGGAATTTACAGCCAAGGGCAAAAACTTCTACTTAAACGGCGAAAAAATCATCCTCAAAACCACCTTCAACGAAGCCTTCTATCCACATTCCCTCGCATACCCACGCGACCTCGATCTTCTGAAAAAAGAATTTCAGCTTATCAAAGACGGCAACATCAACATGATCCGCCCGTGGCGCAAACCCCAACCGCCAATTGTCTATGACCTTGCAGACGAAATGGGTGTCCTATTTGTAGGCGCGCTCCCCGTCGAATGCATGGACAACTGGCCCCAGATCACCCCATACACCCAACAACGCATCGAAAACGAAGCCACGGAAATGGTCAAGCGCGATCGGAACCACCCCTCCATCGTCATCTGGGAAATGTTTAATGAAATCATGCGCGACGGCCTCAAACGCCTCAAACACAGCGTGTCCCTAAAAGCGCGCGAATGCGATCACACCCGCATGATCATCGACGAAGCCGGCGGGTTTGCCGATGGATGTAGCGTTTACCTACCCGGTTCCTACGAACCCATTGTCATCAACGATGTACACAACTATCCCGGCGCACCCTTTGCCCAACGCAGTTATGACAATTTGCTCGCACTCGGCAAAACCGAGGCACAACTCAAAGAAATGGGATTAGAAATCGCCCAGTTCACCAATAGCAAAATCAAACCCGACTTGCTCACCAATATCTCAGAACTCGGGTATGGCAGTATCCCAGACCTCGAAGCAAATTTTGAACATTACAAAAAAGATGGCAATCCAATCACACCGGATTACCGCATGCACGAACGCCTGCTCAATTCGTACCTCTCGGTCTTCCGCGAAACCGGAGCAGATCGAATTTTTCCCAATTTTCATGCCTTTGTACAGGCCTGCCAGGAAATCCACGCCACAGGCAACAAACTCATGACCGAAGCCTGCCGCATCAATTCTGACATCGCGGGTATCGGCATCCACGCACTCAACGATGGCGATTGGGTCCTCGGTGCTGGCTTAATCGACAACTTCCGCAATCCCAAAAAGCCCTATTACGCCATCAAAGAAGTATTTGCCGACCATTATATCGCCATTCGCCCCGGGAAACAAAATGTCTATGCAGGCGAATCCGTTCAAATCCTGCTCACCACCGTCAATGACAAAACCGATCTATCGGGCACACTCTCCCTTCGCGTCACCACAAACGACGGACAGAACCTTCTCGGCACAAACGAACAAATAACAATACCCCATGGCATCACAGACCTGGCGACCTGTGAAATCAACACCAGTGGTGTTGAAGGCAACTGCCAAATTGATCTCACTTTCGAATCTTCGGATGCAGAACCCATCAAAAATCAATCCAGCATCTACGTCCTGGACAAAAGCAAATCCGCCATTCCAGATGTACCTATTGCGACAATCGACCTCAACGGCGCACTCGGCAGGTACCTTTCCAACACCACCGACTTCTCCACTCACTTCCCCACAGACCAACTCGTACTCGCCAACCTCCAGGGCTGGAACGGCAAACCCGATACCCGCTTCGCCGATCTCGCCACATGGGTTGAAAACGGCGGCACAGCACTCTTCCTCAACCTGCCGGCCATGCATCTTCTCAAAATGGAGCCAGGAAAAAGCCGCATGTCTCGCCACATCGACAAAGACATCCTCTTCCCATTTCCACTATCACTCTACTCCGGCAAAGGATTATGGACGCCCTGTAGTCATGTCGTCAAAGACCACCCCTTCTACGATGGCTTGCCCTCAAATTGCCTGATGGGGCAAGAATATCAAAACATCTCCTCCCAGTGGTCTATTGTAGAACCCAAAACCGATTGGATAGGCGGCAACATCACCTATGACTGGTATGCGGGCCTCAAACACAAACAGAACTACATCGGCGTCACCGAAGCCTTCCACGGCGCTGACCTGACACAAATCTCCCACGGCAATGGCAAATATGTCCTGTGCACACATCGCATTGTC
This sequence comes from Candidatus Latescibacterota bacterium, assembly GCA_021295695.1. GTDB lineage: Bacteria > Latescibacterota > UBA2968 > UBA2968 > UBA2968 > VXRD01. The sequence goes on along the minus strand of JAGWBW010000141.1, from coordinate 3,692 downwards.
GAAAACCTGGGCACAGACCCGGTAGCTGATCGTTTGTTGAGCAACATGCTCAAGTCCCTCCTCATATGAAAGGAATTCCCATGAATAATGAGAAACGCCCAAATATTCTATTCGTATTTTCTGATCAGCAGCGTTATAGCGCGCTGGGTGCGAATGGCAATGACATAATCCAAACACCTGTTTTGGATGCGATGGCAGCTGAAGGAATGGTGTGTGACAATATGTTTTCCAACCACCCGCTGTGTTCGCCTTATCGAGCGATTTTGTTAACCGGTAGGTATGGTTGGCAAAATTTGGTGATTGATAATGAGTACAGTCCGCGACGAGATATCCCAACCTTGCCAGGCACTTTGCGCGAGCATGGGTATGGCACTGCGCACGTGGGGACCTGGCATCTGGGTAAAGGGCCGTATGGCGACGACAATCGGTACGGACTGGATTATCTTGCAGCGCTGGCAGGCGGGAGAGGGGGAGGCGCCTACTTCGACAGAACCTATTACGAAAATGATGAGGGTCCGAACTTTTACGGAGGCTGGGCTCCAACGAACGAAACGGATTTGGCTATTCAATTTATAGAAAAACACCTGAATGCTCGAACAGACGATCCATTTGCCGTCTTTGTGTCTTGGCGACCTCCTCACTGGCCATATAAGCAGTATCCCGACGAATATAATATTTATGATCCCGCGAACATGGATGTGCCGGGCAATGTACCAGACGAGATGAAAGCCTGGGCACATGAGGAACTCGCAGACTATTATGGGTGTTGTACAGGACTTGATGCAGAGATGGGGCGACTTTTAGAAGCCCTGGATCGATTGGGGGTCGTGGACAATACAATTGTCTGTTATACATCAGATCATGGAGATCACCTTTCAAGTCATGGGTATGGCAAACCCAGTAGTAGATGGTTGGACGAGTCGATGCGGGCTTCAAAGGCAACACCTTATGAAGAATCTTGCCATGTGCCGTTTGTGGTGCGTTGGCCTGATGCCATTGAAGCTGGTACGCGAACGGATGCTTTCTTTGGTGCGATTGATATTGTACCTACATTGCTTGGTGCTTGTGGCGTGCCGTTGCCAGAAGGTCTGCAAGGGCGAGATATTTCGAGCGTGTGGCAGGGTGGTGAAGCACCTGCAGATACGGAGTTAACGCCTGGCGGATCGGAGTCTGTCTATTTGCAAAATATGGCACATGGTTGGCCCAATCGCGACGGTTGGGTTGGGCGCTGGCGCGGTGTGCGTACCGAACGCTATACGTATGCGCGTTGGTTTGCCAATGAGCGAGGTCCCTGGCTGTTTGACCGGCAGGAAGATCCACTCGAGATGATTAACCTGGCGAATTCTGCTGAAGCGCGGGCAGTACTTCAAGAAATGGAAGAAAGATTGCATCGTTGGATGGAAGGTACAAAAGATCCATTTGAATACGGTAGGCGTGGACCCCGCGGCTTTTTGGAATTGGGACAGGAGTTTGCAGATCCGGATAAGTATCCTAACTGGGGCGTTGCATAATTGAGAAATAATTCAGAATAGGAGTCATAGATGCGAATAGAACAAATCGACGCCTACGTCGTCAAATTACCCCGTCCCAATATCGCTGAAAATATTCCCGACTATGTGCGTCCTCGCAAATCGCTCTCCTACGACACAACGCCTCCCATCGACGACATGGCAGCTGCGCGTTATGCCGAAGCTCTCTTTGTCAAAATCACCGCCGACAATGGCCTTGTCGGCTGGGGCGAAGGCCAATCCCTGCTCGTTCCCGAAGCCACCAAAGCAGTTGTAGATCGCCTGTTTGCCCCCATTCTCATCGGCGAAGATCCGCTCGCCCGCGAAAAGCTCTACGACATGACCTACGGCACCATGCGCGGTCGCGGTTACCGCTCGGGCTATCTCGCGGCCGCCCTTGCGGGCATCAACAACGCTCTCTGGGATCTTTCGGGCAAAGCTCTCGATGTACCCTGCTATGTTCTCCTCGGTGGCCCCTACCGCGACAAAGTGCGTATCTACAACAATATACATGGTCCCACACCCGAAATCGGAGTTGAGCAAGCCCTCAAAACCGTTGAAATGGGTTATGACGCGGTCAAATATCACCTCAACCGCCCCATGAAAAATGCCGTTGCCGTCGTAGAAGCCACACGCGAAGCCGTTGGTCCCGACGTCGATATCCTCGTCGATCTCACCTGGCATTACGACGTACCCGGTGCAATTGCCCTGGGCAAAGAACTCGAAAAATTCGATGTCTTCTGGCTCGAATCGCCCGTGCCCAGCGAAGACCTCCGCCGCCATGCCGAAGTGCCGCGCGACCTCACCCTACCCATCTGCATCGGGCAGGAATATTACAACGCCTATCAATTCCGCGCTGTTCTGGAAGCACATGCCGCCGACATTCTCCTGCCCGACCTCGCGCGAACAGGCATAACGGGCAGCCAGCGCATCGCCCACCTCGCCGAAACCTTCGACATCCCACTCGCCCCAGCAGTCGGCGCAGGCAACGTCCTTTCTACCGCTGCGCAACTCCAACTATCTGCAGGCATTCTCAACTTTGTCATCATGGAACACTTCGACCAGAGCTTCCAGCTAAAAAGCGATCAGATTCTCAAGCAATCCCTCACCCGCAATGGCAGCTATCTCGAACTGCCCGACCGCCCGGGACTGGGCATTGAAATCGACGAAGAAAAATTGATGCAATACGCAGTAAAATAAACAGGGAAAAAACGAATATGACGGAAGGACACGAAGTTACCAGCACGATAGGAGCAGTTGCAACCGGACCACCAGAAGCGGCAAGAGTTGGTGCGAGAATACTCGAACAGGGCGGCAACGCCTTTGATGCAGCAGTGGCGACCAGTATGGCATGCTGCATGTTACAGCCACAGTCCACGGGTGTGGGTGGTTATGTACTGTGTGCCGTGATTCTGGAAGGTGCCACAGGCAAAGTCTGGTCGATAGACGCCAATTCAATTTCGCCCAAAGCGGCTCACGAACACCTGTACAATATCCTGCCAACCCGTACCCGCGGAGGCATCAATGAAAATGAATACAACTGTAGCGTGAAAGACAATGCCAACGTCCATGGATCTCTCGCCATTGGTCCCCCGGGTATGATGGCAGGTATGGGCACCATTTGGGAAAAGTGGGGAAAACTCAAATGGTCCGATGTGGTAGCACCATCGCTGAAGCTGCTCGAAGATGGCTTTCCCTTCGGTTCTACTGCAGGGGCGATCAAAAATCAGCAGAAAGTGATCCGCAGATTTGAAGCGACAGAAAAACACCTGATGCCCGAGGGACGTGTCCCAACAGCAGATGACATCTGGCACCGCCGCGATATGGAAAAAACCCTTGCAAGAGTTTCAGAAGCCGGATGGCAGGATTTCTACACAGGGGAAATCGGCCGCAAAATAGTGGGCCACGTTCAGGCCACTGGCGGTATTTTGACAATGGAAGACATGGCGGCCTTCAAACCCGGCGTGACCGAACCATATACCACGACCTACCGCGAGGCATCCGTACATGGTGCGATTTTGCCCAACGGCGGATTGTCCAGCTTGCAACTGCTCAACATGTGGGAATGCTTCGATCCCCTACCGGAAGACACGGTCGAGTACTGGCACCAATTCGCCGAGCTTCTCAAGCTGGTCTGGCGAGATCGCCTTCTTCATCTCGCGGACCCGAACCATGTGGATGTAC
>JAGWBW010000017.1:78700-80226 GCA_021295695.1 Candidatus Latescibacterota bacterium | reverse complement strand
CAAAAAATCGACCTCGACACATTTAAAAAAAGAGTTGCAGTTACTGAGATGTGAGACAATAGAAAACTATAACCAAAAATCCCACCCTGAATACAGGATGGGATTTTTTTATTTTCACCAACAAATTCCCCATCGCTTTTTAGTATATAATTCCCTATATTTTTTAAAGAAAAATAAAAGGAGATATTTATGTCAACAATAGAGATGCCTCAATTCAAAGAGCGGAAAGCTGCCCAGGTTGCGGCATTGTTGATAAAGCATAATGGCGGTCAAAGCATTGACATGTATAAACTGCTCAAGCTGATCTATCTTGTGGATAGAAAAGCATTGGAACTTTGGGGACGCCCAGTAACTTATGACACGCCAAAGAATCTTCTGTATGGTCCTACGCCCAGCCATACGTATGATCTTATTGACCCCCCAAAGAAAAAGAGGCTTTCCCATAGTAATACACCCAGCTACTGGTCTCATTTTTTTTCAAATTCCATAGACCATCGTATTCGGCTCATCAAACCTGGCCCTGGCACAGGAGAGTTGTCCCTCGCTGAGGTCAATATAATCGGCGAGATATTTGATAAATTTGGGCACAAAACCTTTGAAGAATTGACAGCGTACTTCCATGCCTTACCTGAATATAATGATCCGGGCGGATCATCCGAGCGGATAGAATGGGAAACACTCCTTCGAGTTGTAGGCTGGGAGGGTGAGGATTTGACAGAGATTAAGAAAGATCTCGCATACAAAGCGAAATTTGAAACCCTCATCATGGCGAGATAAATATGGGACTGGCGGGTGTGTGTGTTATTCACCCTGATTTTGGGGGTGAACATTTATGTATATTTTTGACAGATTATGCAGACTATGGAAAAAATCAATTAGTAGCTGTTATCGTGAATGTCACATCATGGCGTGAGCACAAAGACCAAACAATTATCCTGCAGCCAGGAGATCACGATTTTATCACCAAAAAATCAGTCCTTGCCTATGATAACGCTTGCCTGCTCCAGGAATGGCAAGTCGAATTTGTCTTATCTAAAGGTAAGCAACAACCTCCTGCCTCTAAAGAACTATTGCTTAGAATTGGCGATGGGCTTCTCAGGTCGCCTTTTACACCACGCGATGTAAGGGATTTTTATGAGCAATATTCTCAGGATACTGGTAGGACTGATTGATCTGCCTATATGGACAAAACAAAAAATCCCACCCTGAATACAGGATGGGATTTTTTAAGCGATGACAAACAAACCTTCTGGATCGCGGCTAAAATCCTGCCGCGATGACAGTCCTTTTGATAGGGCTAATTGATGCGTAAAGGATCGGGAAAAGGATTTCCCTCCTGCTCAATTCCCGCCACCGCCGCGCCCACCACCACGGCCACCTTGACCACCGCGACGACCCTGCTGGCCCCGAGCCTGTCTGGGCGGACCCGCTTCAATCGTGATATTCACCCGCACCTCATCCCCCAGCACATTGGCAAAATTCGCCCAGCTATTTACGCCAAAATCCGAACACAACAGCGTCAACTC
>JAGWBW010000017.1:73054-78593 GCA_021295695.1 Candidatus Latescibacterota bacterium | reverse complement strand
CCTTCCTTCACAGCCGACGTACTCTTAAACGCGATCGTCGGATAAGTCTCCACCTCAAAGAAATCTGCACCGCGCAAATGACCATCGCGACGCTCATTCCCCGTATCGATACTCCGCGTCTGGATCGTTGTTTCAATCATCATCTTTTCGGGCGCGGCAGGATCGTAATCAATCATCCCACTAAACTGATTAAACCTGCCCGCCGTACGGCTCACAAAGTGCCGAATCGAAAACCCGACCGACGAATGCGACCGGTCAATCTGGTACTTCTCGGCAAAACCCGTATCCGCCATCACAAGCGACGACACCAATCCCAAACACAACAAACGTATGACTCTCAACATTACATCCTCCTGTGAAAAATTAACCCCGGCTTTATATTAACCTAATGAAAGGCAAAAACCTCTGGATCGCGGCTAAAACCCTGCCGCGATGACGGGCGGGCACGGGGCCTGCGCCGTAAAGATTATATACGGGCCCCCGCCCCTCCACACTTCACAGCCCCTCTTTTTTATCTGCGTTGATCTGCGTTCATCTGCGGATCACACTTCACCCTCCTCTGCCATCACCACCCGCGACGCTGCCAACCCATCTACACTGGCGATCTGCCCGGTCGCAGGATCGATCTGCCCAAACGTCAACACACCCGTCGGACAACTCTGCACGCAGGCCGAACACCGCACGCACTCCGGGTCCTCCATAGGCAAACCCTTATTCGCAAAATTCATCACATCAATGCCCTGATGGCACACCGACGTACACACACTACACGAAATACACTTCTTCTTATCCGAAAAAATCCGAAACCGCGAAAACCGCGCATAAACATGCATCAGCGCAGCCAGGGGACACGCAAACCGACACCACATCCGTCCGCTAAAGTGCCAGTAAAAACCCACCCCAATAATACCCGCCAAAAACAAATCTACAAACCACTGATAATTCAAAAACGTCAGCGGAAATATCAAACCACCCCAATTCACATCCTTCCCCATAAACAGCCCCATATACCCCGCATTCACCCAGTGATCATAAGGCAACAACCAGCCCGCAATCCGCAACGCCAGAAGCACAAAAGCCAGAACCAGAATTACCTGCCCCACCATATTCATCCGATTCCAAACAGGACCGTGCGGCATCTTCTGCCGGTGCATATCCCCCATCGTCTCTGCCAGTGCCCCGCACGAACAAATCCACCCGCAATAAGCCCCCTTGCCCCAGCGCCAGATAATCAACGGAATCACCACAAAAGTCTGCACCAGACTAATACCCAACCACCACCCCAGCGGCTGGCTCGTAAACACATTCCAGAAAAACAGCGGCCACGCCAGAATAAAGCCCAAACTCCGCCAGTATTCCCGCCCGTGTGCATCCCACTCCGTCGCAGGGAACAACGCATCGGCAACAGGCTTTAGAAAAGCACCATCGGAAAACCAGCCATTATGCCCCAGCCACGGCAAGAAAATGTACGGCAACAAAAACAGGGGCACACACTGAATAACCATCAGCGTCACCGTCTGCACCGTCACATAAGGCGTCTGCCGCCGATTAATCCTGCGAAATCCAAACCCCACCACACACGCACAATAAGCCAGTGAATAATAAAACCCCGGCTGCGTCATCGACGTCCACACCGTCCCGAAAAGACCCGACTTATCCTCTGCAGGCGTCAAATTAAACGGAAACAGCTCTGCCCCCTTAAACCACTCGTAAATCGGAATTCCCGCCCCCGTCTTCCAGTGATACACAAACACACACGCCAGCATAACCAGCGCAAAAGAAACCCATGTACCCACGCGCCATTCCCCTCTAATCGGCACGCCTGACCGCCTGAAAAAATCCAGCGGTGCCTCCCGCCCAATCATAGCAAACACCGCGTCATTGGGTATCGCCTCATCACCCTCGCCCGTCGAAAGCACCACTTCCTGCTCATCAATCGCCTTCACCTCGCTCGCCAGCGCCATCCGCAAATGTTCCCCACCCGAAAGCACGTCAATCTTATCCACATTCTCGGGCTTGGGACGGCTCAATTCCGCGCGCCGATACGACAGCGTCACCCGCCCGCCGGACTCGGCAATTGCAATCGCGGTCTCCAGCGCACTATCACCGCCACCAACGACCAGCAAATCCTGGTCCGCATAATCCTTTGGATCGTGCAACCGATTCATCACCTTATCCAGATCTTCACCCGGCACATTTAATTTTCTAAAATTGCCCGACCGCCCAATCGCCACAATCACCCGGTGCGCCAGTAAATCCTCTCCATCGGGAATCACCACCCGCAACACATCCCCCTCCCGCTGCACGCACTCTGCCCGCGCAAACACCGGCTCGATATCCGCGGTCCGCTCCTCCAACTCATCCAACAACCGCTCCTTCACATCTGCCCGATCCGAAAACTGCAAATCACCTGCGGGAACCATATCCGTCGGATACGTATAAATCGGTTTTGCCTTCGGAAAATTCACCACCGTGGAAAACCGCTCCGCCGCCTCCAGCAGCACAAAATCCAGGTCTCGCTTTCTCGCCTCAATACCCGCCGCCATACCCGACACACCCCCACCTATAATCACCAGATCTCGCACCCCATCCCTTTGCGTCCGCCTCTCAAATCCCGCATCATCCGCAATCGTCTGCACCGCCCGCGCGCCCGTATCCGACGAAAACTTCAACAGTGGAATCCCCGTCAAATCCCCCACAATGTACAGCCCCGGCACCGCTGTTGAACCATCCTCATTTATCTCGGGCAACTTCTCTACCGTGCCCGAAGGCCACCGCGTGTGCAACCAGTGCATATACCGCTTCAAAAATCCAAACATCGCTCTCTCTCCGATGGAATAAAAAGCGCGAATAGACGAATAGACGAACCCTGCCCCACCACCCAAAGTCGTTACAAACTCCGTCGTAGATTCGTAGATTCACACACAGGATAGTTACGCTACCTCACATCGTCAATTCCAAAATTTGCATTACCCATAAACGTCATCGATCAACGCGCGGATATATCCAATCGCATACGCCTTGCCGTGCAATTGCGTGTATGCGGAGTGAGCAAACCTCGGCGTATGATCCATCATGTAAGGACCATTGAACCCATTATCGCGATAAACCTCCATCGCGCGCTTCATATTAATATCGCCCTCATCCATAAAAACTTCCACAAACCGCGGCAACTGTCCCTTCACATTGCGGAAATGCACCCACACAATCTTATTATTTGAAGCCATCTCGGCAATCGCCTCATAAACGCCCTCACCCAGCAACTCCGTCATACAACCCTGGCAAAATAACATCCCGTTGTGATCGCCCGGCGCAATCTCAAAAAGCGTGCGCCTGAACTGTTCCAGCGAAGAACAAATCTGTGCAATACCGCCCAGAGGTTCTGGAATCGGCGGATCATCTGGATGCAGCGCCATACGCACCCCCGCCTTTTCTGCAACGGGAATCACCGCCTGCAAAAACACTTCCATATTTGTCCACATCGTCTCTTCTGAAACAGATGGATTGTGTTGTTCTGGACGGTTCTGAGTGAAAGAGTCATAGTCAAACGTGCTATATCTCACCCCACCGCGGCCCGTATCTGATGGTGTCCGAAAATTGCCCATCGGCTTGAAATTCCATCCCAAACACGGGATCCCCGCCCTGCCCAGCGACTCCAGCATCTGACACCAGAAACCGATCTTCTCATCCCGATCTTCCATTGCCAGTGCTATTTCCTCCCAGCACGGCATAAAAATATTATTCAACCTCAGGCCATGGGATTCCACCAGCTCCCGCGCCTTCTCAAACGCCTCTGTACAATCCTCTCCAACGCGAATCCGCTGTGCCAGCGCCGTATTCGCCACACCCGTGCCACTGCGCTTCGCTGATTTTGCAGACGGTCGTCCACCCCGCAACTCGAGATGAATCGAATCCACGCTAATCGCCCTGTAAAAACTCAAAATCTCATCGCCCAAATTATCGTAATGAACCTGATCTTGAATATACATCTCTCATCGCCTCCTGTGGCTATCAGCCTCCATCTCAATAAACTGCCAGGCAGTTGTACCGTTCCTTAATTTTTAATTCCTAACTGATGTTACGCATGTCAGGCGTTTTGTCATGCTGAGCGGAGTGAAACGAGTAGGAGATTTTTCGACTCCGCTGCGCTCCGCTCAAAATGACAGGCACAGGATATTGTGCCTATGCGTAACGTCAATTCCTAATTCTTAATTCCTAATTCTTAACTCTCAACCTCGGCATCGGACACCCGCCGTTGACCACCTTGTCGTTCTTCCGCATCGACAATCTCGGGAACATACCCTTCAACATCCTGAATATAGCCGAGCAACCGCGCCTTCATTCGGTCTGCAACCGGACGGTGGCTGCTATAGCCGATCAAATTGCGCAACTCATAAGGATCTGCTTCCAGATCGTAGAGATACGCCTCGTCATAACTTCGCGCACCCTCTGCACCGGGCGGCACCGCATCGCTGTGGACCGCGTACTTCCACCGCTTTGTGCGAACAGCGCGGCCAATACCACTCTCTGAAATCTGTACAAACACATCATCCGGCCAGGGATCTGCGAGCGATTTGCCCCCACCGCCCAAAATGGAAAGCGCGGAACGCCCCGACATCTGCTCGGGAATCTCCAAACCAGCACCATCCAACAGCGTCGGCGGCAAATCCACCAGACTCACCAACTCGCCCAATGTGCCACCCCCTGTAAACGGGCCACCTGTCAATACCGTTGGGGTGCGGATAGAACTCTCGTGACACGAACGCTTGTATTCTCGATTGCGGGTGCGGAAATGACAGGCGTGATCAGAAGTGAACAGCACAATCGTATCGTCTAACAGCCCCAGACTCTTCAGGGAATCGATCAAACGCCCATAAGCCTCATCCAAACGCTTGATCATGCCCCAGTATCCACCCAAATGCTGCTGTGTACTCCCCCCCGTGGGAACTGCGCCGGGATATTCGCCTTCGGCTGACGGATGCGTGGGCAATCCCGCCAGATCGGGCGGTGTCCATCGCCCGGCATACATCTCGCGATACCCATCCGGCGGCGGATAATCGTCCAGATGATTCTGGTGATGGGGTTCCAAAAACGAAATAAACAGATAAAAGGGATCGCTCTGGTGTTCATCCACATACCGAATTGCCGCATCGGTCAGCGCATCTACCCGGTAACCGGGCAATTTCACCTCTCGATTGTCATTATCGTAAACAACGCAGTCATACGTATCAGACGTCCCCTCCAGCGCATTTGCCGCGAGCCAGAACTGGTACCCGCCGCGCGCTTCTTCCGGCACAAAACCGCGCCCACTCGTCGCCAGATGCCACTTCCCAATATATCCCGTGTGATAACCCGCATCATTAAAACACTGTGCAAGCGTCTTGTGATCGGGATTCAGCCCAATCCCATTGCGATATACCCCCGTCTCACTCGCGTACATCCCCGTTTGCAAACACGAACGCGCCGGACCGCACACGGGCTGACATGTGAAACTATTATAAACATGTGTCCCGTGCTGCGCCGCGCGATCCAGATTGGG
>JAGWBW010000017.1:61526-72984 GCA_021295695.1 Candidatus Latescibacterota bacterium | reverse complement strand
CCTTTCGTTCATGCACCAGGTGTAATCCTGGGATTATCCATGCGCGTACAGCGAATACTCTCCCGCATCAAGCGCGTCAAAAGATCGGCCTTTACATCCCGCGTCTCTGAATGATCCCACAAATTTACTTTCTCATGTGGATCATTTTCCAGATCCACCAGCGCATTATGCCCAATACCCGAGGCATCCACCACAATTTTATAGCGCTGTGTAATCAATGTCCTCATGGACCCCATCTCGACAAAAGCCGCGCGGTCAGGCATATCCTCACCACCACTTATAAAAGCACTCAGCGACTGTCCTGGCAACTCAAAACCCTCAACAGCCCAATTCTCGCGCCGAAAACGCATAGCCATCTGATCTATCCCCGCATAATCCAGCACAGTAGGCACCAAATCTAAATTGCTCACCACATCATCGCAAATACCTATCTGTCCCCCGGGCACCCGCCAAATACATGGCACGCGCAGCAACTCTTCCCATTGATAGGGCGTCTTAAGCCACAAATGGTGTGACCCCAGATACTCGCCGTGATCTGCAATAAACGCAATAACCGTATTATCGTACAACCCCTTCGCCTGCAAAAAATCAATCGCGCGTCCCACATTATCATCAATATGCGAAATCATACCATAAGTCTGCGCCATCACCTGTCGCAAATCCGCCTCACCGCCATTGAACCAGGCGGGACCGACTTTCCGCAGCAAGCTGTCAGGGGTTGGATCTTCGTCAACAACATAAGTTTCTGGTAGCGTTAACGACGCGGGATCGTACATCTCGCTGTACGGCCTGCAAGCCACAAACGGATGGTGCGGATCGGGAAAAGAACACCACGCAAAAAAATTTTCACCCTCGTCCAGGCGGTCTATGAAAGCCATTGTGCGATCTGCAATCCAGTGATTGTAATGCAACTCAGCCGGAATTTGATCAATCTTATAGGTCTGATAGCCAAAATTCTGATACGCCGAAAAGTGAGCATAAGGAACACATGTTGACGGACCGTCTTCCGGATGATCCTTTTGCGCGATATCGGGATATTCTTCTTCCAGCCAATTTCGATAATCGCCGCAAACATAATTCACATGTCCACCCACATAATCCGTCTCGCCAAAACCGTAATACCCCTCGGGTAAATGGGTCACCTCACCGCTGTACCACCGATATCGGTTCTCCCATGAATCACCACCCGAAAAAGGCTGCAAATGCAACTTGCCCGCCGCATGTGTGCGATATCCCGCTTCGGACAATGCCCCCGTCACAGTCGGCATTTCTTCAGACAGACTCATACCATTTTGTATTACCCCGTGTTGCGAAGGCGTCAACCCGGTTATCAAAGAAGATCGCGACGGCTGGCACACGGGATGCGAGCAATAATTGCGGCGAAACAAAACCCCATCTCCTGCCAGACGATCCAGATTGGGCGTCTGTACATCCGGATGCCCACTGCAACTCATACAATAAGCCTGCATCTGATCTACGCAAAAAATCAAAAAATTCGGTCGCATATTATCGCTCCGTGGTTATATTCATACTTCTGCGGACATACCAATATACGACCAATACGAAAATTTCGCGGTACTATATTGCCCCCACCTATTTCCCTCAACAGGAGCACGCAATGCGACAACTAATCACCATATTTTTTGCTATTATCTTCATCGCCCCAACCCATGCAGAAGTCAAACCCTGGGATGACGCATTCAAAAAACAATGGTACGCCGGACTCGCGGAAATCACCCGCTATGAACTCAAACAGGCGCAATATCGCGGTGTTTATGACGGCGATGCCGTACTCATATTTGTAACTGAGGATTTTCTCGCAGACAAACACGTAAAGCATGAACGCGGCGACGGACCGAGCATCTCCGTACTCAAGCTCAACGCCATGCGCCAATTTACAACGGGCCTCTATCCCTATTCCATCATGACCTCTGTATTCACACCTGTGGCACCCGAACAAACGCGATCGCTCAAAATTACGAGCACAGTCCAGGAATGGTGCGGACACACCTTTACCCAATTAAACCATCGCGACGGCAAATACAAAGCGACATTGCGATCTTATTTTCAAAGCGATGGCGACCACGACCTCACGTTACCCAGTGCCATCCTCGAAGACGAAATCTGGACGCGCATCCGACTGGCACCCGAGCGCTTGCCCACAGGTGAAATCCAGATCATTCCGGGCATGCTATTCCAGCGCCTGACACACACCCTACCCGATGTTCAAACCGCCAATGCGGAACTCGTCGAGAGCGGCACAACCCGCGTCTATACCCTCGCGTACACCTCTATCGGCCGCAAACTCGCCATAACCTTTGAAAAAAACTATCCCCACGCCATCCTCGGCTGGGAAGAGTCCATTCAACGCCGGGGCCGCTGGACCACGACCACCGCGCGCAAAACGCACACCACAATGCTCGACTACTGGAACAAAAACAAGGTTGAAGACATCGCCTATCGCGCAAAACTGGGCTTAAAATAGTTGTTAATTTAGGGGGACTTATCTATCTTTAATCTTCTAAGATCCCATCGAGTCGCCAAAAAAGCGCAGAGGTTGAAATGACCACCAAAAAAATAAAATTCATCGCTGGATTTGCCGTCATTGTCGCCAGCTTGCTCACCATGATCGTGTACAGCTCTGAAAAAATGTCGCTGTATTACCTCACCGTCTCCGAACTGGAAGCGCGCGAAATCGAATTTGCCAACACCCGCTTCAAACTCGCCGGCAAAGTCATCCCCGGCACCATCACCTACCGCGACGGCAAACGCACCGTCGAATTTGAAATCTCTGATCTCATCGACCAGGACCCATCTGCCAACAAACGCATCATCCGCTACAGCGGCGTCGTACCCGACACTTTCCGCGAAGAAGCCGATGTCGTACTCGAAGGCAAAATCGGACCCAACGGCATATTCGTAGCCGAAAACATGCTCGCCAAATGCCCTTCCAAATACGAAAGCCAGAGCTATGAAGAGATTAAGGCGTCGTATGATTAAAGATCCTATTGTTGAGGAAATTCGTCAGCATCGTAGGGCACATACCGCTGAACATGGGAATGACCTTGGACGCATTGTTCAAGCACTCCGCAAGCGCGAACGGGATTCTGACCGTCCAGTGCTGAATCCGGGACCCAAGAAACTGTTAGACCCAATCGAGCGATAGCAACATTGAGGAGTGTTTTCAGATGGTAACACCAGACTACTGGGGTGATCTCCAGGTTACTACTGAACAGTTGACGCCTGCCCAGATAATACAGGAGCAAGCAAGTGCGCTCAATGAAAGAACCTCGCCACATATCAGAGCATCTGTTACTACATTTGGGCTGGAACGAAGATTCCACACAACGCTTGCTGTCACAGTTCCGTCGCTGAATCGCTATCATCTGGATATAGTTACGGTGATCTATCCACTGAGAGACTACTATCCACTTGTCCTGTCTGATGATCTTGGCGATCCCGATGATGAACGATCTGATATGATCTGCAATAGCGAACAGGAATTTCGTGATGAATTGCACCAAATATTGAGTTCAAACCGAACAACAGACACATTGAAGAGTTTGCTATTATTGACCGTAGAGGAAGTCCTGTCCCTATAACAAAAGACCCAAACACATGCTCCCACAACTCGGTAACTTTCTTCTCTATCTCGCCCTATTCACCTCGGCTTATGCGGTTATCGCCGCAATTCTCGCTGCCAAAACCCGGCGAATGGGCCTTATACTGAGCACTGAACGCGCGGTCCTCACGGGTTTTGTACTTTGCCTCTCCGCCATGGCCATTCTCGAAGTGCTCTTCCTCACAGACCGCTTCGACATCTACTACATCGCCACCCACTCCAGCCGCGACCTGCCCACGGGCTACAAATTCACAGCCGTCTGGTCCGGCATGCAGGGATCGCTCTTGCTCTGGGCGCTTATCCTATCCGGATTCATATTTTTTGCCGTCATAAAAACCCGTGCCTTTCGCGGACCCCTCGCCTCTTATGCCACAGCTATCATGTCCTTCACGCTGGTCTTCTTTCTTGCGCTCATCTGTATCCACGAAAATCCATTTGTCACCATGCCGCGTGCGATGCCCGATGGAACGGGCATGAACCCCTTGCTCGTCCATCCCGTCATGGCCATCCATCCCCCAATGCTCTATCACGGCTATGTCGGCTTTACCGTACCCTTTGCCTTTGCAATGGCCGCCCTCTTATCCAGACAAATCGATGAAGAATGGATTCGCACCACCCGCCGCTGGACCCTTCTCGCCTGGTTCTTTCTGGGCACGGGCCAGCTCCTCGGTGGCAAATGGGCTTATGTCGTACTCGGCTGGGGCGGATACTGGGGCTGGGACCCGGTCGAAAACGCCGCCCTCTTGCCCTGGCTGACCGGCACGGCCTTTTTGCATTCCGTCATGATCCAGGAAAAAAAGGGCATGCTCAAAATCTGGAACATGGTCCTCATCATCGCCACCTACGCCCTGTGCATCTACGGCACATTCCTCACGCGAAGCGGCGTTGTATCCTCCGTACACGCTTTTGCACAGTCCCCCATTGGACCCTGGTTTGGCGCACTGGTCGTCCTCATCGTCATCTTCTCAAGCCTCCTCCTCATCTCGCGCCTGGACCTGCTCAAAACCAAAACCCAATACGAATCCCCCATCTCGCGCGAAGGTGGTTTTTTGCTCAACAACTTGCTCTTCCTCACCGCCACATTCGCCGTCTTCTGGGGCGTCATGTTTCCCGTGATCTCCGAAGCTGTTACAGGTGACAAAATCACCGTAGGTCCCCCTTACTTCAATACCGTCATGGTACCCATCGGCCTGCTCCTGCTCATACTCACGGGCATAGGTCCCCTGCTCGCCTGGCGGCGCACCTCGGGCAAAAGCCTGAGAAAACACTTCACGGGGTCGAGCATTCTGGGACTGATCTGCGGCATCGTCGCTATCGCCCTCGGTGTGCGCGACATCTACGCCATCATCTCCTTCCTCTTCTGCGGCTTTGTCACAGGTACCATCATCACCGAATTTCACCGCGGAGCGCGTGCGCGAGGCAGCAGCTCTGGTGAATCCTATCTCCGCGCAATCGTCAACCTCACCCGGCGGAATCGCCGCCGATATGGCGGTTATATCATCCACTTTGGCGTGGTCCTGCTCTTCATCGGGTTTACCGGCAATGCGTTCAACAAAGATTCCCAGGTCGAACTCAAATACATGGAATCCACCGACATCGGCCCCTACACGCTCACTTATGAAGGCATTACTGAATCTGTCAACCCACTCACCGCGGACATCGTAGCCCAGCTCGGCGTCTATAAATACGGGCAGCGATTGGGCACCATGTGGCCCCACCAGAAAGTCTATTACAAGCGGCAAGATCAACAAAGAACCACAGAAGTCGCCATTCGATCTAACCTGCGGGAAGATCTCTACGCGCTCTATCAAGGCGTTGACATGCGAGACGGCGAAGAAGTCGCCCTCTTTCACCTGTACATCAACCCCCTCGTCATGTGGGTCTGGATAGGCGCGTGGATAATTACAATTGGCACCATCGTCGTCATGTGGCCCGACAAGCGCGAAAAACAGGTGATGCAAATGCGGGAGGCGATGGCATGAAGCCTGCACTCCTGATCCCAATATTCTTTCTTTTTTTCGCAATCCCGGTCCGCGCCGAAGTGACCCGGGAGCAGATCAAAGAAGTCGGCAAAGAACTCGCCTGCTTATGCGGCGACTGTCCGCGCCGCCCCCTGGACGAATGTGTCTGTGGATATGCACAACAACAACACGAACGCATCAAAAAAATGCTGGCCTCCGGTCAAACGCCGCAGGCCATTGTCGATGCTTATATAAGTGAATTTGGCCTGGAAATCCTCTCCAAACCGCCAGCCAAAGGCTTCAACCTCACAGCATGGCTCATGCCGCCCCTCGTTCTTCTCCTCGGTTTTTTCGGTGTACGCAGTGTGCTTCGCACCTGGTCAAAGACAAAAATACCCGCCACACCAACAGCACAACCCGCGCGCGATGACCCGTACCTCGACCGCCTCGAAAGCGATCTCAAGGAGCGCGAGTAATGACCATTGCCGCTTTTATCCTCATCGCAGCGGGCATCTTGCTCTTTGTATTCACACCGCTGTTCGATCCCCGCGACGCCAATATCATCAACCAGATCTCCCGCAGAGAAGCGCGACGCCGCGAACTGATCGAACAGCGCGACATGGTCTATGAAGCCATCCGCGAACTCGACTTTGACTATCGCATGGGAAAAGTCGAAGAAGACGACTACCGGCAAACCCGCGCCCGTTATACAGCACAGGCTGTAGAACTCATCAAATCCCTCGACAAAGCCTCTGAACGCGCAGATCGTCCCGAGCCCAAACCGCAGGGAATCTCCGACCAGATAGAAAAAGAAATCGCCGCCATTCGCCGCGGGAAGGGAAAACGCGGATGAATACTATCCACAGATGACGCAGATAGACGCAGATGAAAAGCGTGGAGCAGGGAAAAGTTAGGGGACTATACAGGATAGTGCCGAAGTAGGGAATGAGAAAAGGCTACGCTTCGAAAGACGTAGCCTTTATTGTTTGTCAGAAGTTATAGATTAAGTAATAATTTCAGCCTCGCGGAGATGGTCGTAATATTGTTGTTTGGACATGCTACATGATGCAATTTGGTTATATTGGCGTTTTGTGATATGTAATTGCCCGCAAATTGCCTTCAAGAGATTATCTCCAATATCCCTATTGTTGCGGCTTACAACTGTTTTTAAGTATAATCTCCCTGTTATCGAGTCTCTAAGAACCCATTTTTCGTGCTTTTTTCCCTTATCTGGCCTAAATCCGAGTTTTCTAAGTACCTTCCTCCGATGATCCCTCAAATTCACGATTGAAAACCTTTCTCAGAAACTGGTGCCGTTTTGCCTGATATGGAGAGATATTATGTTTGTTTTCTCTGCTGTCCTGGAGATCGTCATTGACAATTTCTGCTAAACAAACTAATGCGTCCTCCAAACTATCATTACTCCCCGCGATTATATCTGGAGAATCCTTAAAATACACCGCCCATGACCCATCATCAGATTTTTCAGCAACGATAGGCCATTGACCAGTAGTAGATAGTACAAATTCCGTTTGTAATTCAAAAGATGTTGCTATATGTTCAACAGAGGAATGCAGGTTCTCATCTAAATACAAAGCCTTTCTCCACAACTGATAAGAGAATGGATAGATAGGATTTTCTTCCTGCATTGATTTCACGGTGGCTTCAGCCATAACAACCTCCTGCGGTGTCTTTTTCAGGTGGCCTGCATCACCTCTAACGCAGATCACCCAAAGGCTTTTCACCTGTGCGAGTATAATTTTTTGATAATACGGGATTAAGGATTAAAGTGCAACCGATTTTTCAAAAATTACCCAAATCGCTCCACACAAGGCCCAAAAACGAAGCATTATGAAGTTGCGTGGATCAGGCAGAAAAATTTAGCAAGGGAATGAGAAAAGGCTACGCCTCAGAAGACGTAGCCTTTGTTGTTTGCCAGAAGTTATAGATTACGCAAGAACCACCACCACCTGGTCAAACGGTACATATCTTTCACATAACCACTCATTCATCGCTCAGAATGTACCCTTTCGCCTTTCATCTGTGCCCATCTGTGGCCATCTGCGGATTTAAATTCAGATTGTGAACAAGTGTGTAAAACAATATATTTAAAGTATTTAGACATCTTCCAACGCAAAATATCGCTCAATTTTTGGAGAATTACCATTTGTTGGCCTGCCATTTGCTTTATGTCTGAATGTTGCGCGTATCCCACTTACTCACCCCATCAGACGCGAGGTATTTCATATGGCCAAATACGAAACCATCTCCAAACATCTCATCCAAACCTATCCCAAAGACTTTATCCGACTCACACTTGAACAGGAAGATGTAGAAGTCCTCGACATACTCGACACAGAGCAATCCACGGTTGAAACACGACATACTGACAGCCTTATCCGCGTTCATATCGCGGGTAAGGAGGCATTGATACACTACAAATCTCAAACCACTGACGATCCATCTATGCCACGCCGCATGGCGGGCTATATTATGCGTGCGATTGGGCATCACGGTCTGCCGATTTATTCCAGCGTGATCTATTTACGGCGCAGTGCGGGTCGGCGCGATCCGGGACGCTACATCCAGGAATGGCCCGGCTATGGTGTTTTGGTAGAATACAGAGTGATTCGGCTCAGTGAGATAGAAGGACAGGACATTATTGATGGCGAACCTTCGGGCTTGTTTCCATTTGCGCCGTTGATGAAACGTCCTGATAGGATAGATGCAGAGACGTGGTTGCGTCAATGTGTTGACGCGACGAATGCTCTGGCGGTGGATGAATCAATAAAGGTTGACTTTTTGGGTCGGTTGATGATATTGAGTGGGTTAGAGTATGATTCAACACTGATCAATCGTATTCTATCACAGGAGGGTCTTATGGATGCCATTATGCGCGAATCGTCGTTTGCACAATATATTAAGCAAGAAGGCATTGAAGAAGGCATTGAGTAAGGGGGTAGGCAACGCGCCATTGAAGATCTCCTTGATGTGTTGGAGATTCGATTTGACCTGAGCGAAGCGCACCCTCTATCCACGCGCATTGCCGCCATTGACGATTTGCAACGTCTGAAGCAGTTGCTCCGTGCGGCGATACAGGTGCCCAATATCGAGGCATTTCAGAGTGTGTTAGATGCGTGACGTGATTTTCATAGGGACTATATAGAATATTGCCGAAGTAGGGAATGAGAAAAGGCTACGCCTCGAAAGACGTAGCCTTTGTTATTTGCCATCGGACGTGCGATTGAGCATCACGGCCGATATATAAATCAGATATATCGGATCTGATTTATCATTTCCTCTGCTGTAACGCGATTTAATATACCCAAAAGTCGTTGCACAATTTCGTAAGGTGAACGACGGACAGCAATAATTATCCCCCAATGTGTTTTATTTTGTTCAAAATATGACCTGGCAAGAATCTCGAAGTGAACGCGATTATGAGTAAGAAATGCCCTCTGTTGTCTGGTTGCATAAGCCAATTGATCTGCATCGCGATTCTGAAGTTGGTCTGCATCTCTCGTTGTAAGTGCAGAAAAGTCATAAGCTTTGAGTAAATCGGCAATCAGGACATCGACATCTTCATCGAGATATAATTCAATAAACAAACTCATTGTGTTGCGTGTGTTAGGGGATCAATCAATCTGTTAGGAATGCGATTTTCTTCAATATATTTTTCTATTTCCTCTTGATGGTCGTTGTAATAGTTCAGGGCATCAAAAACTTGTCTCAAAGACAAATGTGGAAGGTGGTTTGGAATATTTTCGGGGTGTGTGCCCAAACGCCAGACTTCAACAATCGCCCGAACAGGTGTGCGCGTATTTTTAATAATTGGCTCTCCGCCCAAAATCTGATTATTTGTGATAATATGGGGATGTTCCCGGACACCTTCGAAATCCCGTTTTGTAGATGACATACTGAGCCTCGTTCTGGTTCATTTTTAGAATTACGTACACCCCGTTGGCAAGCCCGAGATTTTACACGCGGCCTTTCCCTTTATCCTTTTGACAATACGGTATTAAGGATTAAAGAGCAACCGATATCTAAAAAATAGGGGGATACATTTTGTTATACTGCCTGCGAACCGAGTTCTTCGCGAATGACTTTGCGTAGTGTTTGTTCCAATGCGCCATTGTTAGCCTGGATGTGTTCTCTGAGAGCCTGGTTCACAAGCGTCTGATAATTTCCGCCCCCTGCTTCGTGAACCTGTTTCTTAAACCAATTCAGAATGTCTGTGTCAAGGCGAATGGTGATGCGCGTCTTGCCGGGTGGCGGCTGAACGACAGGGCCTTGTTGGGCGGTCTCAAAATGATGTTCTTTTTTGCTCATATATTCTCCTTTCTCATTGCTAACTCCTGAAACGAATATATGCACAAATGATGCACACGTCAAGGTTATTTACAAAGGGTTTGTGGCTAATTGATTTCACAGTGGCTTCAGCCATAACAACCTCCCGAGGCTTTTCACCTGTCCAAGTAAAAGCATTGACCGCAGTCTGTGATTCTTCTATCTTCTATATTTATGGCACATCTTCTATATAGAATTTTTTCGATGGGCCGCGCTCTTGCACGCGGCCTTTCCCTTTATCCATTTGATAACACGGCATTAAGGATTAACGTGCAACCAATATTCCTCATCGCATTCCTCACACTCCTTATCTTCACCCCCACCTTCGCGCTCACGGGTCGCGTCATCAATCAGACCCTCAACCGTCCCGAACCCGATATTGAAGTCTCTTATGTCCTCCATGAAACCGGAAACATCACCGTAGTGCGCGACACCACCGACAGCAAAGGCCAATTCATCCTCGACGTCGCCTCAGACCCGGGAGCCGAACCACCGCCCATGCTATTTGCCCGATACAATGGCATTGACTACCCGGGCAACCCTGCACCAGCGGGCGACACCGTCGATATCCCCGTATTTGAAACCACGGAATCCGATACTGCCATATCCCTATCTTCACACCACATCCTCCTCGATGCCCAGGGTGGCACAGCCACGTACATTTTCATCGTACACAACCGCGGCAACCGCACCTACCTCACGGGCGGCGACCACGGTCACGGCCTGGAAATACCCCTGCCCGACGGCGTAACCGACATACTTCGCGCACCGCAAGGCGTACACCTGCATGAAACATTACTCGTTGACCCGCGCCC
Organism: Candidatus Latescibacterota bacterium; assembly: GCA_021295695.1. Taxonomy (GTDB): domain Bacteria; phylum Latescibacterota; class UBA2968; order UBA2968; family UBA2968; genus VXRD01. The sequence continues at coordinate 62,239 of JAGWBW010000017.1, read as the reverse complement.
TATCATCCCCGGAAATAGCCAGACCTTCTTCACATTTTCCATACCTCCGTCCAACCGCATCGCACAACGCATCACCTATCCCACCACGAGCATGGACTTGCTCGTCCAACCGACCGACACACCCGTCTCCACAACAGTACTTCAAGACCTCGGAGACGTGACATTGGGCACGAATGTCTTTCGGCGCTTTGGCGCAGAACAACTCGCACCCGGCACACAACTCGACATCAGACTCTCATCGGCCGAGACCGCATCCAATTTACAAACCCCAATATGGATTGCTGCTGCCAGTGCGGTCGTAATCGCAATCCTCGTCATCTACATGCGCTCGCTCAAAACAACCCCCAATCGGCGCACAATACTGCTCGAACAAATCGCCGACCTCGACGAGCGATATGAAAGCGGCAACCTCTCAGAAGACGATTACAAAAACAGGCGCAATGCCCTCAAAGCCGAAGTCATTGATCTATCAACTGACAACTAATGAACACATCGGCCATCATCATACAGAATACAACCCGCCGTTTTGGTCATATTACGGCCCTGCAAAACATAAACCTCACCGTACCAACGGGATGTGTTTTTGCACTCTTTGGTCCAAACGGAGCGGGCAAAACAACCCTGTTGCGCCTCATCGCCACACTGGCAAAACCATCATCGGGCGACATCTGGGTCAGCGGTATAGACACCCGGCGCAATCCGCATGAAATACG
>JAGWBW010000017.1:34235-61427 GCA_021295695.1 Candidatus Latescibacterota bacterium | reverse complement strand
TCGCCGTTGGCCTGAAAGACCGCCAGCGCGACCGGATACAGAAATTCTCCCGGGGCATGAAACAGCGATTGGCCATTGCCCGGGCCATCTTGCACCACCCATTGACCCTCTTGCTCGACGAACCCTTCACCGGTCTCGACACATCGGCTCAATCAATATTAGCGAACATGATCGTCACCCTCAAAGCAGAAGGACGCACTATCTTCCTGGTCACACACGATCTCGCACGGGGCCTCGCGCTCGCAGACCGCTTTGGCATCCTCTTTCAGGGCCAATTAGTACACGAAGCATCGTCAAAAGACATCAGTGAATCCGAATTGCAAACCCTCTACGAAAACAAAACCACCTTCTGAAAATGCCTCTTTTTTTCTTACAAACTCTCGCCATTCTTCAAAAAGATCTCAAAACCGAATGGCGCACCAGAGAACGCCTCAGTGCCATGGCCTTCTTCGCTCTTCTGGTCGTCATCATCTTCAATTTTATATATGAACCCGGATCGCCAATCATAAAAACCGTAGCCCCTGGCATCTTCTGGATCGCCACAGCTTTTGCAGGGCTGCTGGGCCTCAGCCGGTCTTATGCCATCGAAACACAAAACGACTGCCTGATGGGATTGCGTCTCACACCTGCGGATCCGGGTGCGATCTTTTTGGGCAAAATGCTGGGCAACACCCTTACCATGCTCATACTCGAAGCACTCATTTTGCCCATCCTCGTCATCTTCCTCAACCTGCAAATCGCAGAGGCACTCCCGCGTCTAATCCTGCCCATCTTGCTGGGCACCCTCGGTTTTGCGGCTATTGGCACCCTCTTTTCTTCGATGTCGCTCAACACCCGATTGCGAGAAGCCTTCTTGCCCCTGCTCACACTGCCCATTTTCATCCCGGCACTTCTCGCAGCGATTGAATCCTTTCGCGCTGTTCTCGAAGGTAGTAAAATCACTGACTGGCTCGTACTCAGCGGTGCTTTTGTCGCGCTCTATATCGCTGCATGTCTGCTCTTATTTGAATATGTCCTGGAGGATTAACAATGCGCCAAAAACCCTACATCCCTCCGTTTGTCTTCGGTATTCTCGCGCTCATCTGCCTATCTATCGCGCCCTATCTGGTATTCATGTACGCCGGAATAGAAAAAGAAATGGGACTGGCACAAAAAATTTTCTACTACCACGTCCCATCTGCTTTCTCAATGTTCCTGGGCAGCTTTCTCTGCTTCGTTTTTAGCATCTTCTATCTGTGGAAACGCGACAAAAACTGCGACCTGTGGGCGGCGTGTTCAGCCGAAGTGAGCTTGCTCTTTGGCACTCTGGTTTTGATCACAGGTGCGATCTGGGCAAAACCCATCTGGGGCGCGTGGTGGGTCTGGGATGCACAACTTACGCTGACCCTCATACTCTGGCTCATTCTCGCGGCGTATCACATGTTGCGCACCTACATCGAAGACGCGGTTCAAAGTGCGCGCTTTCGCGCGGTGCTCGGCATTATCGGCTTCCTCAACGTACCCTTCATCCACTACGCCACCAAACTGTGGCGCACGCACCATCCCGAAGTGGTTCGCGGCGAAGAAATCAGCCTACCGCCCGACATGAAAATCGCTTTCTTCTTTTGTGTCATCACCTTCTTCGCGCTCTTTTTTGCGCTGCTCTTCAAACGCGTATCACTCGCAAAAGCGCGGGACGAACTCGAATCGCTCAAAGCCAAAATATAACTTTTCCCGGAGGAACTTATGCAACACCTCGAATATATGACCGCGGCGTACATCATATTGTGGATCGGCATCTTGCTCTACTTCTTGAGCTTGTCCAAACGCGAAAAAGCAATATGGGAAGAACTGCGCGAACTGCGCGCCACCATCACCAAAAACAACACCCCATAGCCCATGGCCATCAAAAACGCAAAAAAAATACTGAACCTGAAACGCCGGAAAATGCGTCAGGCAGAACAAAAATACCTCATAGAGGGCATTCGTCTCTGCGAAGAAGCACTCAAAAGCAGTGACACCCTCGAACAACTCATCTTCTGCCGCGAAAGCATCGCCCGCAACGCACGCCTCGAAAACCTCTACCAGGCGACCCTTGCACAGCGCGTCCCCATTCAACAAACCGACTGGCGCGCCTTCAAACACATGTCAGATACGGACACACCGCAAGGGGTACTCGGCGTGGTATCAATGCCGACCTATGACCGCAAAGCCGTTCTCAATACCAATGGTCCATTCCTCATACTTGATCGCATCTCTGACCCCGGCAATTTGGGCGTAATCATGCGAACAGCCGAAGCCGCCGGATGCAAAGGCATCTTTCTCACCCGCGGATCCGTCGAAGTCTATAACCCCAAAGTCGTGCGCGCCACCATGGGTGCCATCTTTCGCATGCCTGTCTTTCCCCTTCAGGACGGATGCGATCTGTTACACTATCTTCGCCAGCGCGGCATACAGATCATCGCAGCACATACCAACGGCATACCTTTCCATAATCTCCAAACCAAAACTCCCGTAGCTCTCCTCCTCGGCAACGAAGCTTTTGGCATCGATTCCGCTCTCCTCGCCCTGTCCGATCACACCGTCACCATACCCATGGCCGCCCCGGTCGAATCGCTCAATATCGCAGTTGCAAGCGGCATCCTCCTCTTTAGTCTCTCGTACAAATAAAAAAACCCACCCGCTATCCTCGCGGGTGGGTTTTTGTCGTTCTCATCGTCCCATCAATCAAATTCCGACAGCTTGACCGTGCGCCCCTCCGATGCCGACAGATCCGCGGCAAAATTGACACGGTGGGTTTCAAAAGCGATATCAAAATTCGTGCGCGGCATCGGCTCATTGGCATTGATACCATCTACAAACGCCTGGAACTGCGGCTCATAAGGGTGATCTGCCACATCGCCAGAGTCAATCAGCGATGTCTCGAGCGTACTCCACTTACTCTTGTCCATGCCGTGCAACTTGTGTGAATAGATGCGGTTGTCCAGCAAGCTGCCTTCGGAACCGACGAGGTGAATGTGAAAATAATAGGGCTGCAAGCAATCGATACACGAAGTGACCTTTGCCGCATTGCCATTGGCAAATTTGAGAATAGAGACCGTGGTGGTATCGTATTCATAAGGCTCAAAAATATCGGACCTTGATCTCGTAGCCAAACTGGTCACTTCCTCGACATCGCCATCCATAAAGAACAGACACGCATCCAGGGCGTGACACCCTGCGGTGAGTAAACTCGATCCGGCAAAATCTTTTTTCACATTCCATTCAAATTGGCCATACCAGGGACCAATGCCGTGGTAATAATCAACCTCGCCATAGTGCAATTCGCCGAGCAAACCTTCGTCAATAATCGAGCGGATCATAGAAAAGTGCGCGCTAAAGCGACATTCAAAACAAACACATGATTGCAGGCCGGCCGCTGCAATCGCATCGCGCACCCGTTTGAGATCCTCATAAGACAGACATATAGGTTTTTCGATGAGTAGATGTTTGCCCGCCTCGGCAGCCGCAACCGCCTGGTCGGCGTGAAATTTGTGTGGCGTACAAATATCGATGATATGAATATCGGGATCTGCGATCATATCATCGTAATTTTTATACGCTTTGAGAGGCGTGCCGTACTCTGCCGCAAGATCGTCTTCGTTGTGGTCCCGGCGAGAACATATCGCTGTGACATTTGCACCGTTGACCGCCTTAAAAGTATCAATATGCGCCCCAGCTACCCAGCCGAGTCCAACAATGCCGACATTGAGATCGCTCATGAAAGCCTCCATTGAGCCGGAGTTTTTTTACCCCGGCTCATTTATTTTTCCAGCATCCCCGATTTAAGAAACGCGACTTTGAATATGCGGCTGAATTTCATCGTATTCCGGAAAGCGTTTCTCCTTGAGTTTGGAGAACACCAGTTCGCCATCAACCGTAACCTCAAAGCGACCACCACTGGACGGAATCAGGGTAATGGCTTCGATATCCTGCTTAAACGCATTGACAATTTGATCCGTCATCCCGACGGATTGTGTTTCATAGCCTCAAGATGCGCAATATTCAATTTCTACTCGGGCCATGTGACGCCTCCTTCTGAAGAGAGTGAAAAAAGAGTGAACGACCTTGTTAAAGAGGCCGGTGATCTTCGACATGTTATGCCTCCTTACAACTTAAAAAATAACCTGTCTAAAAAATACACCCGTGCGTTTGGGCAAAAAAGACGCGAGATCTTCGAGATCGAGATCCACGCCCAATTCTTTTGCCGCATGGCGGATGTTGTCCCAGCAATCCGCACAGTCATCCCCAGCGAGCAACCTATCGACTTTCCTCGAAAAATCTCTCGCCTCTCCACGATCCATAGGGAAAGGATAATCAGCCGTGCGGAAAAAGTCACCAACAAAATCATAGTGCCGCCGACGTTCTCTGGAAAAATCTGCATCCTTGCGATGTACAGAGAGCCATTCTGCCGCGCGGATGAGATGGTACCCAAAATATGCCATTGCGGGATTGGAAATCCGCGCCTTGTTGTGCCTGGGGCTCGCCACATGCACACTGCGAATAACCGGACCGGGCCAATAAATATCTTTGCGATACCGCTCTGTGCGGCGGTCATAGCCAAAGCCATCGAGTACAAAACCACTCGTCGAGCGAATCGTCAGTGCCAAACGCTTTTGCGAAAACCGATCGGGCTGCCGCATCAGGGCTTCACGCGTAAAATCGGGAATGCCAAATAGCGCGCTATACGCATAACAGAACACGACATAAGCATGTGACACGGGCAACCAGAATAGATCGCCGAGACGCCGGGACAGGGCATCGTATTTCTCATCAAGAAAAAACCGCCCATCCGACAGCGCATCAGCCACACACACGGGTTCTGTTGAAAACCCATCGACAAGTGCCTGGATAATATCGCGGTTATTTTTCATACATCATTTCCGTAGCGAATCTGGTGACACCTCTATATTGAACACAGCCTGTCGCCTCACACGTTGTCCTGAATTTAAATCATCAATGGCTACTTCCACCATCTTGAGACCAGGCTTTAGAGACTCTGTCTCCAATGCGAAGAAAACGGGTTCTTCTGTCGCATTCACAATCCGTTCATAGCTAATCGTAAATTCCGGTTCTTTCGCGCCAGCAAACAACCGTCTCAATCCACCGATTACCACACTTGCTACCGTCGTGTTTCCTGCCACATTGGGGTGAATTGTATATGTCACTCGATATTTCGCCTGACCAAACTCATTTAGCTTCAGGTTGTACACTTCGTAATACAAGTTTGCATCTTGAGGCAGATTAAAACTCCTTGTGGGAGAAGGTATCACCACAAGCTCACCTTTTGTAAACTTTGAGGTCTGTGAGGTCTGTGAGGTCTGTGAGGTATCAGATATATTATAGGCCATTTCGATTTCACTAACTGCCAATGAGTCTTCAAATGTTGGGATTTCCACCTGCTGTCGATACATACCCCACCGGCCAGATACGCGATCTGCTAACTTTACACCCAGGGTATAATGACCAGGCGGAACGTCCAGAGATGCCAATTCTACAAATAATCCTTTGTCTTGATTCTTTGTCATTTCACCTTCAAAGACAAGCTCATCCTTTTTGCGATAGATTGAGTCTCCTTTGACATCAGCCAGAACAAGGGTTCTTTCTATCGTCATACGAACAACCTGGTCATCTACATTTTCTAAACTAATTTGCTCTGGCGGAATGCCAAAATAAACTTCCAGTGAAGATCGTTCATTTTCTCCACGAAAACTCACCGCATCATAATAAAATTCTAATAACTTAACACCTGGAGGAATATCAAAATACTCAGGCAATTCCGAAACTGTTTGCATGAGTTGATATGAAGGAGAATTCAAAGTGGTATGCATCCCCAAAGACGCATGCCAAATCGTATTTGGTTGAAGCGGAAAATCCCAACTGCCACTCATATATCGATCAGTAAACACAAACTCCAATCCATCACCAATATTCAGATAGACCCACGATTCCCAGGGCACCATAGTTGACCCATCAGAAGAGCGATCAATCGGAGCAACAGGCTCGATACCTCGCCATAGCCCTGGGGGAATATTGAGGTGAATTGTTCCAAAGTTCCCTTTAACTTCCCATAACCACTCGCTCAGAGGTATTTGATCTAAGCCAATTTCAATTTCCGTCCCAGCATCCTCAAAAGCAATCCGTGTCCGTGCGCTTAAACTACGTGGATCTTTTATAGAAATTCTTGATTCGTACATTGATGGCTTTCCAGGTGTCCACGATTCACCAGGCATCACCCGGGGCAATAAATATCGGCTCTGTTCTTGTGCTTTATATGCAAAAGTGCGACCAAATAATTCATCTATTTTACGCATTTTAAAATTCTGAACTGCCACACCTGGTATCGGATTTTCGCTTCCAGACCTGGACCTGTAATCAGGCTCTCCATACCGAATATAGACCTCGCCACGTCTATCCCACGGCTGATCCTTGCGACCAAAGAATGTACGCGCATACCACACACGTCGATAATGTTCCATCTGCCGGGCATCTCCGCCCAACATCAAAGCACCCTCGCGACTTTCCCAAAAGCGGGTTAAAAAATCTTCGCGCGCGTCCTCAGATATGGATTTTAGTGCCTCCAGTTCAGCATCCGTAGCGACAAGCGATAAATCATTGTAATATGCACGTTCATCCTCAGAAACACCTTGCAAATATTCTTCAAATATGATCAAGCTGCGTTCTGCATCACCTCGAGAAGCGTACCCTTGCGCTATCAATGGCATCCATCTCAAATCATCCGAAAAACGCGCTTTTGCTTCAGCACTTATCTTCAGGACTTCATCGTAGCGATGGTTTTCAAGATGCGATAACGCCAGGTGATAATATCCCATCGGATCGTCTGGAAAACGGGCGATGTACTGTTCGCAGACGTCTATTAGCTCCTGCTCATAATTTAACTGCGCTTGCTCATACCATAAAATTAATTCGCGATACGCCGGGGCATAGTTTGAATCCATTTCGATAACTCGGCGCAATGCTTTCTCTGCATCCATGTTACCCGATCTGACGTGCAATAACGCAATCTGCATCTGGGCTTCAAGATATGCAGGATCTACGCCTAACGCTTGACGAAAAGCTACAAATGCCTTTTGAGCCCTTTTTTGGTCCATTACATAAGCTTTTCCCAACCCGGTGTATGCCTCAGCGGACTTTGTATATCGCACACCTTTTTCGAAAGCCTTCTTGGCATCAGTTATTCGCTCCTCACCCAGATATAGGTAACCGAGTTTTATCCATGCATCGCCATTTTTTGGTTCTTGTTTTACCACACGCTCCATGACATGCAAAGAATCGATTTCACTTGCATGCGTTCTTATCCCAAAAATCAATATCCAGCACAAACACAGCACACAACAACCATCAACACTGCGTCGCCGTATCAATAATCTTGCGAACATGATCATAGAGCCTTTGTGATTTTTCTAACGCATCAGAACGGTCTATAGGGTCATCAGTCATTTCAGCGGCATCGTATCGAAACGTAACAGCATAGGCTGTATATTCGACCAGATCCCAAAATGACTCGACATCACATCCATTCTCTTCGGGAATCGCAAGCAATCTTGCGAGATTGTGGGTGAGTGGGAACTCAACACCAATAGCGATAATCCAGGCTTTTAGTGATTTCGCTATCGTCTGCTGAACATGAAAACCAAAAATTTCATCATAAAATACTGTCGCATCATCCATGCCTTTTAATGCACGCAAATTTTTTCCGCCACCGAAAGCATAGCACGCGCCTCATCAACCTCGTTCATAGAGTACTATTCCTTCTTTTAAGGCATGGGCAATGACCGGATAATTTCCCCAGTCTTTCAACCTCTTTAATAAGTTTGACCATCACCCTCTGATTCTTTGGGATCAGCAAATTTGTATTCGCCAGATCGCCTGATCTCTTTCTCTATCTTCTGGTAATGGGCGACCAATCGACCGATATCGTGTCCAAATCTCGCTGAAATTTCATGTCTGATTCTGCGAACTTCATTAATCTCGTTGTCTGTCATTTTAATCATCCCTTATGCATCTCACTCACCTGCTTGTTCTGTTTTAGTTGAGCGACTTCAAGAACCCTTTGTATCCGTGTGGTAGCTGGATCGTAGCCATAATTAATCTGCCGCATCAACTCAACGGCCTCCAGGCGTTCATGTGGCGTTTTGGTCTGCCAATATGCCTTTTCATCTGATTCTTCAGAAAGGGATGTTACTGAAAGTACGCTCTTGTCCATATTGAAGGTTTCTATAGCATTCATGCGTTTCTCTTGATCAAAGTTGCGATGTGCCATCATGACTTCCCTTCGAATTGGACTCGGCATCTCTTGCCTCTGTTTTATCGAGTTCGACGAAACGTGCATCAGCCACTTGCACAAGGACCTCATCTGTTAAAGGTTCTTCCGGCTCTCTCCCCTGTTCCCAATAGTCCCTCACATTGTTTACTCTGACCGGCTTTCACAAAGCATACTCAGAATTGCATCTTCTTTCAAGTGCTTTTCTGATTGTGCGTTCAAATTTCCGGCTTTTGAGACCAGAGGCACAACGAATACCCAAAGAATCTTCTTTGCGCTTGACGCATGCATGGAAGGCGCGTAGATTTTGTCGTGTTGTACGTCGTATCAAAAACCATCACGAGGAGCAAAAATGGCCGATGTCAAATCTATATATCAGCGGTTAATAGCAGAAATAAAACAAATTGCCCTGTTGGGATCCTGCGCCAGTGTATTGGGCTGGGACAAACAGACCTACATGCCAAAAGGTGGAGCCGGGCATCGCGCCGAGCAACTCGCATTGCTTAGTGGCATGATACACGAACGCGCAACCGCCCCTCAAATTGGCGACTATCTCGCAGAAATAGAAAACAGCGATCTGGTATCCGACCCGTATTCCGAAGCCGCAGTCAACGTACGAGAACTTCGTCGGGATTATGATCGAGCTATCAAATTGCCCCGATCCCTCGTCGAAGAACTCGCCCGCGTAGCCACAATCTCACAGCAAGTATGGCGAGAGGCGCGCGAAAAATCGGATTACGCCCTGTTCCAACCCCACCTCACAAAGATCCTCGATCTAAAACATCAACAAGTCCGCGCGCTCGGCAACGGCGAAACCCCTTACGACACGCTATTAGACGACTATGAACCCGGCGAAACCACTGAAAACCTGACCCGGGTCTTCTCAGGACTGCGCGACGAACTCGTCGAACTCGTGGGTGCAATTGCCGAATCCGGCAAAAAACCCGACGAAAATATCCTCACGCGTACATATCCCATAGACCAACAAGAAGCATTTGGAAAAATCGCAGCCGCGCAAATCGGCTTCAACTTTGACAACGGGCGTTTGGACATTACCACACACCCATTTTGCAGCGGCATTGGACCGGGCGACACGCGTTTAACCACGCGGTATAACACGCACCATTTTTCCGAATCCTTTTTCAGCATCATGCACGAAGCGGGTCATGGCATCTACGACCAGGGATTAAACGACGAATATTACGGAACCCCTATGGGATCATCCATATCCCTGGGCATACACGAATCTCAATCGCGCATGTGGGAAAACTTCGTCGGTCGCAGTGAGGCATTTTGGGCACACTTCTTCCCCAAAGTGCAAGCAGCATTTCCAGACGCGCTAAGCGATGTATCCGAACGAGACTTCTATGGGGCAATCAACACCGTCGCCCCCTCGTTCATTCGCGTAGAAGCCGACGAAGCCACGTACAACTTGCACATCATGCTCCGCTTTGAACTCGAACAAGCACTCATCGATGGCGGGTTAAAAGCCGAAGATGTCCCCGGCGTCTGGAACGAAACATTTGAAAAATATCTGGGAATCACCCCCCCGGATGACGCCCGGGGGTGTTTGCAAGACATACACTGGAGTGGCGGCGGGATAGGGTACTTTCCAACTTATGCCCTGGGCAATCTGTACGCCGCGCAATTCTTTGAACAAGCGCGCCAGGAAGTGGGCGACCTGGACCCGCAATTTGCCGAAGGCGTATTCGACCCCTTGAAAAACTGGCTAACGGAAAAAATCTATTCGCAGGGACAGCGCTACCGCGCAAATGAACTCATCGAAGTCGTAACCGGAAAACCCCTGAGCCATGAACCCTTAATGCGGCATCTGAGGGCGAAGTACGAACCGTTGTATGGGATTTAGGGAAGGGCAAAACCTTCTGGATCGCGGCTTACACCCTGCCGCGATGACGGCTTCATGCATAGCTTAACCGAATGGAGCACCATTGAACACACAACCCGTAATCCTGGACACCGACCCCGGCGTGGATGACGCGCTGGCAATTATGCTGGCATTGGGTTCTCCGGAACTCGACGTAATAGGCATCTGCACAGTAAGCGGCAACGTACCCCTCAAAACAGGTACGCGCAATGCACAGGGATTACTACAACTATTGGAACGCACAGACATACCTGTCTTTGCAGGCGCGGACCAACCCTTAAAACGCGACCCTGTATTTGCCACCGAAGTCCACGGCGAAAGCGGTATGGGACAAGCTGTATTGCCAGAACCATCTCAAGAAGTAAAAGGCGACGCTGTCGATTTCCTCATACAAACCCTATCCGATCAACCCGGTGAAATCACAATAATAGCCGTCGGACCCCTGACAAATTTGGCACTGGCAGAACAACGCCAGCCCGGAACACTTCAAAAAGCCAGACAGGTCATTGTCATGGGCGGCGCCATTGTAGAAACGGGCAATTCAACACCCGTAGCAGAATTCAATTTTTACGCCGACCCCCACGCTGCACAAATAGTCGTTCATTCGGGCGCGGCACTTCTGGTCGTGCCATTAGATGCAACACGTCAGGTAATATTGTCCGAATCGAATATCGAAAACCAGATCGCCCCCCTGCAAACAGTCGCATCTCAATTCGTCGTCGATGCCACGCAGAACGTACTCGCACTCTATCGACAACTCGGACGCGAGCCAATTGTATATCTACACGACCCACTCGCCGTAGGCGCGGCTATCGCGCCCGAACTCCTGCGCGTGGAAACCCTGTACATCGACATAGAAACATCGGGCGACCTCACCCTGGGCCAGGTCGTCACAGACCGCCGCAGCCTGCCCCCGCCCCATCGTCTCGGAAAACCCGTCGATTGCGCGATACACGTCAATGCCGAAGCGTTTTTATCTCTATTCCTGAAGCGGATTTTTTGAAAAGCGCGAATAGACGAATAGCGATACACATTGATACTGACTTACATCATGTCAGCACCTGCTTTGGGAGGATAGGCGGGATTCGTAGATTCGTAGATTCGCATCCCCTCACGGCCTATCTCGCAATCTCAAATAGCTCTGATAGCGTTGAAGCGCGATATCGCCATCATCCACAGCCATCCTCACAGCGCAATTGGGTTCGTGAACATGCGAACAATCGCGAAAGCGACAGCCGCCGAGAAACGGGTGAAAATCTCTAAAAAGAATGGGAATATCTTCGGGGCTTATATCGTACAGATAAAACTCTCGAACACCGGGCATATCCCCGACAAACCCTCCCCTATCGAGTGCGACCAATTCAGTATGGGTCGTCGTATGTATGCCCTCGCCCGTGGCTTTGCTAATAGGTCCTGTACGCAACTGCAATCCGGGTTGCAGCCAATTGAGCAAAGTCGATTTACCAACGCCAGAAGCCCCCATAAAAAGGGTAATTTTTCCGCGCAGAAGATCGTAAAACGCCTCTTTACCCGCATTGGAAATAATACTGGTATAAACCACGGGATATCCCATTGCCCTGTACGGACGCATAACCCGATCTGCCCAGGCCTCATCGGCGAGATCGAGCTTGTTGAGACATAGTGCCACGGATATTTGCTGCCACTCTGCAATACCCAGCATGCGATCCAGCAAAATCCAATCCGGGGCTGGCTCATCCGCAGACACAATGGGAACAACCTGATCGATATTGGCAGCAAGGAGTTGCTCTCTATAAGACCCGCCAGATGCGCGCCGAGAAACCTTGTTGCTGCGGGAACACACCTCGCGGATCATACCCGTATTATCCGCACCCTCAGAAAAAACCACGCGGTCGCCAACTGCAACCGGATCAATCACCCGCACCCGTCTGACCGACTGCACGCGGCGGCGGCGCGAACCCGGCGCGGCTTCGGGATATTCGAGCTGTTTCCGCAAACGAGTCGAAAGCGCGCACATCACCACGCGATCGGCAGTCTGGACGACATAATGGCCGAGGTGGTGGCGGATAACAGTACCTTCATTATCAGATTTAGCCATATCTCAACAATCGCACTAAAGGGCCTTCCCACTGTGATGAACGCCCCAAATAACGCCCATCAGATGTAATTGTCAAGTGCCGTAGTCCTTGCAAACGGGTTGACTTTTGGCGGGGTTTTCTCCATATTTTCCCGACATTTACAGGCTAACAAAAAAAGGAAAAATAATGAGACGCGACCTCAGCCCATTTTTGTCGAACTGGGATTTTGACCCCACCGATATTTGTGTACGCAAAATTCAAGGCATAGACGGACGAGAAAAATTGCAAGTACGCCTGGACCTGGGCGTAATGCAAATGGATTTGAATGATCGGCCTGACGGAATATGTCCGCACGGCCATTTTTCATTGCTGGAATACTATTTAGATCAACTCGAAATTGAGCAAGCTCAATCTGGCACAGATGAAAATTTTTATCTCGACAGAGAGGCGTGCCTCGAATTGAGCCAAGAGGGATTGTTATTTTATCATCGCTATGTCTGTTTGATGCGGTTGGGCGATTTTGAAGCAGTCGTGCGCGATACCGCCCACAATCTGGCACTTCTGGATCTCGTGAGGGCGTATGCGAAAGATGAACAAGACCGAACAATATTTGAACACTACCGGCCTTATGTAATCATGATTCATACCCGTGCGCGGGGTGAAATTTGTTTGCAGAAAGGCGATTATTCCGGTGCTCTGAATCACATTGAAAACGGAATCGACAAGATTCAAACATGTGTGGTAAATTCTGGTATTGAAGCAGACGAAGAGATCGAAGTCCTTTCCACATGGGCTGAAGAAATAGAACGCGATCGTCCTATCACTATGCAACAAAAACTAGCACAAAAACTCCAAAAAGCCATTGCCGAAGAGCGATATGAACAAGCGGCTCGGTTGAGAGACAGGCTCAAGTTGCTGGAAAAAAACAATTTGTGAACATCACAATCTGACATCGCAATACAAAAGCATCCTGATTCTAAACACCTACGTGTTTCTGAATCGGGATTTTTTGTATAGACGGATTAATAGAGGCCACCAATGGGTTATGAATGGATCATTATCAAACGGCACCTCTTCAGCACAGGTCGTCGCATAGGATTAACCACGATCATAGCCATCATAGGTGTCGGGCTGGGGGTTGGCGCACTCGTCATCACCCTATCGGTAATGAACGGCTATGCGGATATGATCTTTGACCGCCAGGTGGGCATAAATCCCCATGTAACCGTGCGGCGCCCGTACAGCGAGCGCATCGAAAATTACGCACCTATCGTCCAGTTGCTCGAAAAACACCCGGAAGTGATCGGCGCCAATCCCGTAATAGAAACAGAAGGTTATGTATTGAACAGAGTCAAAGATGTAGGTGCTGTCACGTCGGGCGTATTGGTGCGGGGGGTAGATGGTATTGTAAAAAGCAGCGACATCGCCCATCACATAACCGAAGGAAAGATGGAATTGACGCGCATTGAAGACAATGCCTTTGGAATGGTCATAGGCAAAACACTTGCCAAAAAATTGGGTGCCTCCGTGGGATCAAAAATTCGTCTATTGGTTGCCCCCAAAGACCTCACCAACATACCACCCCTTCGACAATATGTGATAACCGGTACTTTTGAAACGGGATTTTACGAATTTGACGCCTCACTAATCTACGTATCCCTCGCGGCTGCACAACGGGACCTGCAATGGGGCGATCTGGTAACGGGCATTCAAGTGCGCCTCGTCAATGCGTTTGAGGCCGATCGCGTCAGCGTTGAATTGCGAGAGACATTGGTGGCGACGTATGCCGATATGTTTCCCACATCTTGGATGTATGCCCAGGGCAATTTGTACGCGTGGATCTGGTTGCAAAAATGGGCGAGCTTCGTGGTCTTGAGCCTGATCGTGGTCGTGGCGGGGTTCAACATCATCAGCATACTAACCATGGCCGTGAATGAACGCAGACGCGAAATTGGCATCTTGAAAGCAATGGGGGCAGCACCCAAAAGCATCGCCCAAATTTTTTCCCGAGAAGGCCTGATAATCGGTGCGAGCGGTGTGTTATTTGGCAATATATTGGGCGGAGGCCTGTGCTGGATACAAAAGATCTATGCACCCATATCACTTGCCGGCGATGTTTATTTTATCAACGCCCTGCCCATAACCATAAACATACTGGATTTTGCTATGACCTCTGCACTGGCATTATTGCTATGCCTCGTATTTGCCCGCTGGCCCGCAAAACGAGCGGCAAATCTGGACCCCGTAGAAGCTATTAGATATGAGTAATACCTACGAATACTTCATCGCCCGGCGACTCATGCGCGCCATGCGCCGGCAGCACCAGGTATCATTTACCGCGGCCATTGCTATTGCAGGCGTAACCATTGGGGTTGCCGCCCTCGTGATTGTCCTGTCCGTTTTTAATGGATTCTCGGCATTGTTGTGGGACAGCCTGTTGAGTATAAGTCCACATGTCGTCGTGCAAAAACCCCATGCACAGCCCATGTCGCCCAACAGGGAGCAAATCGAAGAATTGGAAAAATTGGACTCTGTGCGTGCAGCAGCACCTTTTATAGCAGCCGAGGGATTCGCGCTTCGGCGACCGCCCGGCGGCGAAATAATTCAAGCTGGCGTAGCCGTGCGGGGCATAGGTCTGGCAAAAATTACAGATATGAATGCGTATTTATGGGCAGGTGATCTCGACCTGAATATTCAACCGCCCGACCCCGATCAGACTACGCCCGCCGCCAGACGCGCCAAAGTATATGGTACGGCCATTGGCCGCGTACTCGCAGACCGGATCGGCGCAGTAGTCGGCACCGAAATCATGCTGGGATTGGTACCCAAAGAAGTTTTAATGGGACAACAACCGCAATTGTGGCCCTACAGAGTAACCGCCATCTTTCACACGGGCCTGGAGGAACTGGACTCCGCACTCGCTTTTGTGTCGCTTGAAGCGGCACAACGCGACCTGGGATGGCGCGACCAGATTTCGGGTATCCAGATTCGGCTCGCCGAGCCATTTGAAGCACATCGCATCGCATCCACCCTTCCCATAGGAACAGATTTTGACGTCGTAACCTGGATGGATACACATCGCAATCTGTATGCATCCATCCGTCTGGAAAAATGGTTTAGCTCCCTGGTACTGTGTCTCATCGTAATGGTAGCAGGATTCAATATCATCAGCATTTTGACTATGACCGTGGGCGATAGGCAGCGCGACATCGGCATATTAAAAGCGATGGGGGCAACGCCGCGTTCAATTGGCAAAATTTTTACACTCAAGGGCCTCGGCGTTGGGCTGACAGGGGTTGTTTTTGGCAATGCGATTGGCTATATCCTGTGCTGGTCACAACAGACATTTGAATGGATCAAACTACCCGGTCAAATTTACATTATACAGGCATTACCCGTAAAAATGCTGGCTATTGATTTTGTATGCATCTCCCTCGCATCTGTGGGATTGTGCTTTATATTCGCGCTCTTGCCCGCCCGCAAAGCCGCCTCACTCGCGCCCATTGTGGCATTGCGGGAATAACCACACCATGCAAAAACTAAATTTCCCAACCTCATCCACTTATGACATCATAACCCACGACGGGAGCGAAATGATCTTAGACTCCCTCCGTCAAAAGTACGTGGTATTAACCCCCGAAGAGTGGGTGCGCCAAAATTTTGTGCGGTATTTAATCGAAGGACTGGGCTATCGGCCGGGACGCACGGCAATCGAAACGGGATTTGTCTTTCAGGGCATGCAGTGCCGCGCCGATGTGCTCGTATATGACGCAAAAGGAAAAGCACTGTTGATGGCAGAATGCAAAGCCCCCGAAATAAAAATCACCCAACAGGTCTTTGACCAGATCGGGCGATACAATACAGTCGTACAGGCCGCCTACCTCATAGTGACAAATGGCCTGCAACATTATTGCTGTGCAATTGATCGAAAAAACAACTCGTATCGCTTCATAGACACACTACCGCGATATGAGAATATTGTGTAAACACAAAAACATCAAAACAGGTGGTTATTCCGCTTCCAGAACTTCCGGGTCCAGTTGATACCAGAACACCTCACCGGATTCAACGAGACCCTGTATCCGGTCATCTCGGCGCAAGCCCACAACAGCGGAAAATGCCTGCTTACCGGTAAACCTGGTCAGGAACTCGGCATTTCGGAGGGCGCGGCTGGTGTCCCGTCCATTGGCGGTGAAGGAGATTTCCACGGCAATGTAGCAGGGATTACCGTCCTGGTCGGTGGCCTCTATAATCAAATCCGCACGCCGGAAGCTTCTCAACTCGTTTGTTGGAATGCCCGACGTGTCGGCATCGTCAATCAGATCCCATAGATCAAACGCGGTGAGGTCTTTGACCCACCGAAAGCCCATCTCACTGGCTATGAAGGGTGTCTCCCGAAGCGCGGCACTCCGTGCGTGGGCACCTTTGAGTATGCCGACATCATCCTGGATAGACGCCACTCTATTTTCGAGCGCGTCAAAGCGCCGGTTCGTGGCCTCGACGAACTTCTGCACTTCTGCAACAAAGCTATTCATCTCTGCGACGAATTGGTTGAACCTTTCAGGCAGCTCAATTAGCTCCCTCGTCAGCAGCCGGGCACGCAGAGCATCCATCCACTCGGGATTATCGTCCAAGATGCGAATGAGGTCTTCTATCGTATGAATCGTGGTGGTCACAGGGTTTCCTCAATGGCTGTTTTATCCATCGTTCAATCAGCGGGACCGAGAAATAACTTGCCTGACCAAATCAATATACGGAAATTGAACACACAGGGCAATATAGCGACTGTAAATTTTGTGAGATGGCCATTCAAAAAAAGGATCAGGATGAACGGGATGCAAGGATGAGCAGGATATTTGGGCCGCAAAAAAACGCCCCAGCATCATTGTGCCGGGGCATTCTTATCAAATGGGTAAATCCCATTCCCAATCAAAAAGTTGACGAACAGCTTTGAGACCGATCTACAACACTGACGAGCGTTAATCCGCCAGATGTTACTACTGCCACCCCAAAATCCTGCCCACTCTGGCATCGGCTCCTCTCGTCGCTACTGAGAACGATGCACGAGTTTCGCTATTATTTCAGCAACATCATGCGCTGAACCTGGGTAAAATCGGCCACGGACATGCGATAAATATAAATTCCACTGGCCACTTGCTTGCCAAATTTATCGGTGCCATCCCAAACGACCGAGTGAAAACCCGCATCCATCGACCTTCATTGCGCCAACAGCCACTTGCCCGGGTGTCTTATTAGACGCGAGGAATAGCGCGGGCTGTCCACTGTTCGCATCGAGCAGGTTTTGATCAACCTGGCGCGCTTCGACAAATTCGTACTTGGATTGATCGTACTGCAGCACAAAGCCATAACCCTTCAATTGCTGCGCGTGATTGATAGCGACCTGCAACTTCAAAACACCATCTTCGACAACAATATTTTGTGCGCGTTGCAGCACCAGACCTGCCAGGCTATTTTCGCCGCCCGTAAACTCTATCCCCCGTGTCAGCGGTCCAGCAATGGCTGAGCCAACCAACCCCAGTCCCAAACATGCAACAATAATCAAACGTTTCATGATGCTTCCTCCTGTTGAAAAGTGTTCCTGGAACATTTCTGAAAATTTGCGATTTACCTGCCTTAAAAACGGCTATCACAGTATATTGATCTACTGCTCAGGGTAGGCTAACGATGGTCCAGACATTGCCGCTTCTGGCCATGCGCAGTCCGTTCAAGTTGACATTGTCCCCAGAAATGCGCGTATTGCCCATCATGAAGCCACCAATATTACCATCCAAGACCAAAACACCGGAATCGTTGCGAAGGCTATAACCAGAACCACTGCATCCGTCTCCCGGATTTATCATCCGCCACTGGAGCCTGTGGTCACTCTAATCGTGCCCGCAGTGACGCGCCCACCCTCAACGTCGCATCCACCTGAAGCTATGCAGGTATATGTGGTTCCATCGTTTAGCTTTATTAGTCCACCATTTTGGAAGCCGAGAACTGCGCGACCCTGACTGAACTGAAACGATGCTTGACTAACCTGTGCAGGAACAAAGAAACCAGAGGGGAAATTTGGAAGTGACTCACCAACGCCGTAAGTGTTACTACCGCCCCCTCCTCCTCCACCGCTACTACTACTAACCGTGACGGCTACGGCATCGGAGCAATTGTTACCTGTATCGGATTCTCCCGTTACCGAATTGACGCACGCACCGTAGTAATACGTTCCTGCACTCGATGGCGCGTTCAAGCTGATGGATTCAGCACTCGTGCCCGAAGCTGATAGACCGCTCACACTATCTGTGCCGACTTGTGTATCACTCGTTGAGATCGTTGAATTGGATGATCGGTAATAGCGCAAGGTCGTAGAAGCAGAAGAACCATTGCCCTGATTGCGAACTGTGGCTCTGAGCGTAAACGATTGTCCTGTGGTCAAGGTATTGTCGCTCACCGATGGCGATTCAACGACCAGATCGGGACTACCACTACTACCGCCACCACCACCAGAAGAGGGCACCTCTTTGCCGAAGCTATCCACAAAGATCAGAAAATCGGAAACCCCTATCGTACCATTGCCATCCAGATCATATTTCGCGTCATAACTCGCACCACCACGACTCGTCCCGAAATGATCTACAAATAGCAAAAAGTCGGGAACACCAACCACACCATTGCCATCAAAGTCCGCAGAGGGATCGGTGTTAAATGAAATCTTATTTGTTGTTGTAACATCATCTTTGGATGTGCTGTTTTCCTGCAGACTAATCGTGGCAATGCCAAGGGTAAACGCCTGACCTGTGACATCTGTGACAGTAGAAAACTCAGCCCGTGCCAGAAAACCAGACTGTGGCAAAGTAGCAGGTGAAACAGTGAGGAAGGTTGCGCCCTGACCATCGAGAATTGCAGAGAATGCACTGTTCTCGACTTTTTCAACTTTCAAAACGGAAGCATCAAAGTCAAATTTGATGACCACAGCCTGCAATGGCGTGGTCACACCTTTTGTGAAAATCTCAACGGCAATTTTTGTGCCCTGTCCTGAAACCGTGCCTGAAGTAACACCATCATCCATCTGATTGCCTGCCCCGCCATCGACAATCAGATCAAGCGACACTGTGGCATTGGCATTGGGACCCGCGGACGCAGGACCTGAGAGATTCAATAAACCGAAAAAAATAATCAACAATAAGCTCACTTTGGGTAACATTGGAAATCCTCCTAACGTGATGTGTGGCTTCAAAACCGCCACATAGTAATACCGATAAACAGATATAAGAAAGTCAAAACCACTGGATTGCACGGCACGGGGACCGTCCCCTACAACATTATTCTAAAGTCACACACTAAAGTCACACATGACGTTCCTCCTAATTGTTAAAAACGATATGGCTGGCGACATTCTAATGAATATGAGGCTGCAATAGCCCATGGTGGTCAATCTCGCATTGACAGAGCAATGCGTACAGGCTGATTACAAGCCTTTTCATTTGTGTTTCCTCTCTACGGGTCAATCATGTGAATCGGCTCCCGCCAGAGACTGAACTGTGATCGTGGGATCGGCGCACCTCTCGCCTTGCCCAAGGCCGCCTCAATTGCCCGCCGCAAGTTGGGGTCGGGGATATCGACAACTGAGGGAGGTACTTCTTTCCCGAAGTGCTGAATAAAGATAAAAAAGTCGGAAAGTCCAATTTTGCCATCTGCATCCAGATCATATTGGGCTTCGTATTTCCCATTTGGAAAAAACTACTTGCACAAATAGAAAAACACCATACATTCAAATTTGTTGCGTTGCTTTTTGAAAGCAAACTCCCATTACACAAAGCGTGAGAAAAACCCATGCAGATTCCGACACCACAAGACAAGTTCGCAGAATTTGACGCTCGCTTGTCTCGGATCGAGGGCATTGTTGAGCAAATTGACAAGCGTTTGTCCAGCCTTGAAACGCGCATGGCAAATCTTGAGACTGGTCAGCGTTGGATTGTGGGGTTGCTCTTTACGCTTCTCATTGCCAATGTCGGCGCGGCCATCACAATCGTTTTAACACTTTCCAAATAAGTGAGTTTGACCAACACACGCCGATTAGAAACTTATCTCAAAATTCTCCCGAGCAACTTTGCGACCTATCTACGGCACTGACGAGCGTTATTCCTCCGCCCGCTGATACTGTCACCCCAAAATCCTGTCCACTCTCACATCGGCTCCTCGTGTCGCTGTCGAGATTAAGCTGTGAACACGCGATTTTGAGGGCAGCACGCAAAGCTTCCTCTTGAGTAGCACCCGTGCCGCTACCACTCCCCGAACCAGAGGGCGAACTAACATTTCCCAATGTCGTCTGTATATTTGTGGCCATTATGAGACCCATCTGTGGGTGCATGCCCAACGCTTGAGCAATAACGATAATCCCAACTTTAGCGATGAAGAAGTCCTGACGCTGTATCTGTTTGGCCTCTGGCAAAAACATACGACAATTAAAGCCATTTATACCTACACCCTTGACCATCTCCTTGATTGGTTTCCAAGCCTGCCAAGCTATCAGGGCTATGTGCAACGGTTGAACCATCTGGCACCGACCTTTGCTCCGCTCTTAGAACAAATCGTAGCAGATAGTCCTATATCCGATTGTTTTTCAGACAGTTACTCAGTTGATTCTATGCCTTGTATCATCGCCAAGGCCAAGCGCAGTGGCAAGGCGCGTGTCGCCTCGCAAATAGCGAGCAAGGGCTACTGTGCTTCCAAAGGGACGTGGTATTATGGGGTCAAGGTGCATATCGTAGCCAAACAGACATACCAGCACATGCCCATACCCGATTATATTAGTCTGACAGGGGCAGCAGACCACGACCTTTCTGCATTTTGATCCCTCTTGCCCTATTTACACAATGCCACAATCTATGGCGATAAAATCTACTCTGATCAGACCTTAAAAGACACCCTCCTTGACCAGCAAAACCTTGCATTTTATACACCGGTTAAGAAAAAGAAGGGGCAAAACATCAGGCCAGCAGCCGATCAAGTCCTGTCTCGGGCTGTTTCTTGCACACGGCAACCCATTGAATCCTTATTTGGATGGATTAATGAGAAAACCAGCATACAAACAGCTTGTAAGGTGCGGTCCTATAACGGTTTAATCGTTCATATCTTTGGACGGCTCGCGGCGGCTTGCTTATTACTTGCTTTCTACTCTTGATTCGCGTTGAAAATAAAAAAACAATTTGATTTTGTGTTTTTGCGAGTCTCGCACTTCATTCCGCTCATCACCCTGACGAAACTCGAGCTATGTATAAACGCAAACAGTGTGCCTTGAATTATTAAAGATAAACAATTTTTCTGACGATTTCCTCACCTAAAGTTTGTCCTGAAGTTCAAAATTTGTCCCAGTTTCCTTTTTTTATCAGGCAATTTCTGAATGTTCTCTACATTTGGAGATCATAAGGCCATTGAGTATCTTAAATAATCTCTATCGAATCTATTCACAGGAGGTTATATGATTGATCTACTGAGCTTTATCGTCGTACTGTGCGTATTTCTCTCCTGCGCCACAACCGCATGGGCAGAGGAAAACTACAGCAAATTGGTATATCCGGGACCTGACGGGCGGCTGGTCTATGTACCGGATGAAAAGGGCAATATGATCCCGGACTTCTCGCACTGTGGGTACATGGGTGGCGGTGTGGCTCTGCCAGATGTGTCGGTCGTGCTGACCGTTCAACCGCAGGCCGAAGGAGACGACACAGCGCGATTGCAAGCGGCAATTGACGACGTATCTGCGCGAACACTGGACGCCAATGGATTTCGCGGTACCTTGTTACTCCAGCGCGGAAAATATCGGATTGGAGGGACCCTGCAGATTCGGGCAAGTGGTGTTGTACTGCGCGGTGAAGGCGAAGGTGAAAATGGCACGGTATTGATCGCAACGGGAAAAGGACAGCGCACATTGATCGAGTTTAAAGGCAGGGAACGCAGACCGCGAGAAATAGAAAACACGCGACAGGAAATCGTAGATAATTATGTTCCTGTAGGCGCAAGAACATTCGCCATCGCAGATGCTTCGGGTTTTGCAGTTGGCGACGCGATCATCGTACATCGACCCAGCACGGCAAAGTGGATCGCGACCATAGGCATGGACCGCATTGAAATGAAACATCCCGGAGTTCGGCAGTGGAAACCCGGCACCTACGACTTTCACTTTGACCGCACCATAACCGCCATAAATGGCAATCAGATAACAATCGACGCGCCAATGGGCAATGCAATTGAACGCGAATACGGCGGCGGATCGATTTACAAATACGAATACCCCGGGCGCATTGAGCAGGTCGGCATCGAAAACTTGCGCGGCGTATCGGAATTTGACAACAGCGAAAAAGATCATCGGCGAGCCAATGAATATATCGATGAAGATCACGCCTGGAATTTCGTCGTATTCTCCCAGGTACAAAACGCCTGGGCGCGCGACATCACCTCGGTTCACTTTGGATATGCGTGTGTGACCATTGGCAACCAGGCAAAATGGATGACCGTGCAGGATAGTCAGTGTCTCGACCCCGTGTCAAAAATCATCGGATCGCGGCGGTACTCTTTCCCCATCCACGGGCAGTTGTCCCTCGTGCAGAGATGTTATACCCGGCGAGGGCGTCACGATTATGTGCTACATGCCCGCGTACCGGGACCAAACGCATTCGTGGATTGCGTAGCGGACATCGCGCATTCCGATACCGGACCCCATCACCGATGGTCTGTTTGCACCTTATTTGACAACGTGATCGTAAACGGCAACGCCATCAACGTACAGGACAGGCAAAGTTCGGGCACCGGTCACGGTTGGGCGGGGGCGCAAAAAGTATTGTGGAATTGCGAGGCAGAGAGTTATATCTTGCAAAAACCCCCAACATCGCAGAATTACGCCATTGGCTGCATCGGTGAGAAACGAGACGGGCGGCACGCGCGCGAGGACGGATATTGGGAATCGCACGGGCAAAAAGTACATCCGCGCAGTTTGTACTTAAAACAACTCGAAGACCGCCTGGGCATGGAAGCATTAAAAGCGATAGGCGCACAAATCGGGGAGGAAAATTAAATGGCAAAACGCAAACGACGACCGCAAGCGGGACCGGAATTTATGCGGCGCACACAGTTTAAGAATTTGGGACCAACCGGACAGGCGCGCAGAGAACCACCGCCCATGCCCGAATTGCACTACCGGGGCGAAACAATAGATCTACCCGATCCCGCGCATATCGAAACAACAGAAATCGACCTGCGCCGCGCGATAGATGAGCGCAAGAGCGAACGCGTATTCTTCGATGAACCCATCACATTGGATGCCTTGACGTACCTACTCTGGGCAACGCAGGGCATAAAGGAATTTGAGCAAGGCGAAACATTTCGCACCGTGCCATCGGCGGGTGCGCGCCACGCATTTGAAACCTATATTGTGGTAAACAACGTGGAAGGCCTGGATCGCGGACTGTATCGGTACCTGGCCATGGGACACAAGCTGGGGATAATTGATCAGTCAGAGGACATTGGAGATAGAATAGCCAATACCACCTTGCAACCAGAACTGATCCAGACCAGTGCCGCCACATTGATCTGGACAGCCGTGGCCTCGCGAATGACCTGGCGCTACGGCGACCGGGGGTATCGTTACATCCATCTGGATGCCGGTCATGTGGGGCAGAATTTGTATCTGGGTGCCATGGCGGTAAATTGTCGCGTGTGTACCAGTGCGGCATTTAATGACGACGAATTAAATCGGGCACTCAGGCTCGACGGCGTCGAGCATTTTGCCGTGTATTTTGGCTCGGTAGGAAAATAAGTACGGAGGATAACGCCATGAAAATTGAAGCAATTGACTTTCTGATCCTCAAAAGCGAACCCGTAACACCGGAATGGAGACCATTGCGCACCATGCGAGAATATCCCGGCGCGCACAAAGTGCGATTTGGTCACCAGCTCTTTCAAGGCGAGGGCATTCGCCTAAAGAAACAGCCCGCTTACCTCACCCTGCTTCGCATCCGCACAGATACAAACCTGGAAACTTGCGGTATTTTTTCGACGGGCTGGGCACAAGAAGACCTCGAATGGGCAGCGCGCACATTCAAAGTCCAATGGGAACCGGAAATTTTAGGCATTGACGCCCTGGACCGGGAGTACATGTGGCACAAAATGTGGATGGCGCGGCGGTATTTCCACATGGCGTCCACCGCCCCGCTCGCCCTCATTGACTCGCTCCTGTGGGACCTGGCGGGCCTGCACGCACAATTACCCGTCCACAAATTGCTCGGCGGATTTCGGAATCGCGTCCCGGCATACCTCACCGAAACCGGCATACCCTATGAAGACACGCTAAAATCCGCCCAACGCGCCATTGACGAGGGGTTTCAAGGCTTCAAAGATCACTCCATGCTCGGCGTAGAAACCAACCTCGCGCTCGCCAAAGACATCCGGGACCTCGTCGGCGACGACATAGTGCTCATGCACGACCCGGTACAACAATACTCCGTCGAGGATGCAATAGTAGTCGGACGCCGGCTCGGAGAACTGAATTATCTCTGGATCGAAGAACCGCTACAGGAATTCGACATCAACGGCCTGAAGCGGCTGTCAGACGCGATTGATCTTCCAGTAATGGCATTGGAATCCATCCAGGGCAATCCCTATCTCGCGGCGCCCTATCTGGCAAATGGCGCCATCGACATCGTGCGCCAAACAGGACTGGGCATCACGGGACAGATGAAATTGGCCAACCTGGCGGAGATGTTTGGGCTAAACTGTCACGGGGGAAATCCCCATGTCGTAGCGGCAATCCGAAACGACGATTGGTGGGAAGTCTCAGCCTGGCCGCCCACGGGCGCAGACAGATCCATCTCCTCGGCTTTTGCCGGCTTGATCGAAGAGACGACCGAAGTACGAGATGGTTACATGTACGTGCCCCAAACGCCAGGTCTCGGACGAAAAATCGATTGGGATCGAATCGCAGCACAGACCGTGATTGAGATTTGAGTAACAAAAGGAGAATGCATGAACGAAACTACAGAATTGAGAGACCGGCAAAGCCAACACGCGGAACGGCTGATCAGATTGGAAACGCTAATTGAGCAGAACCAGGAACGTGTGAATCGTTATGAGGAAGACCAGAGGGCTTTTGTGAGCCGCTATGAAGAAGACCAGAGGTCTTTTGTGAGCCGCTATGAAGAAGACCAGCGAGAAGCGAGAAGCTGGCAAAAGTGGACTGTCACCCTTATGTGTGGCAGTTGGATTACGCTTATGGCGGCTATCTTGTTGAAGTAGTTGTAAACCCTTTTTCCCGATTTATCACGAATCGCCCTGTGCCATCCGCGATCATGGATCGCAATGAATCTCGTGCCCCTCTCCGGGAAACCAGAAAACATCGACAAAAACACCCAGAAAAACGCCCGCGATATAGCCCATAATCATACCGAGGAAAAAAGGCGCGTAATGCCGATAGCGTTCCAAACCGCCCAACTTCATAATAATCGTCTTCACGCCCCACATCAGGAAAATACTAAAAGAATTATCCTGCATCTCGACCATGCCACAGATCGTAAAACCAATGGGATGGATCGGAAAGCCCGGGAAGCGATACCGCAAAAAGTAGAGCGTACCCGTAAAAATGCCGCCTATACCCATAAACAAAAAGCGATTCCAATCCGTAAAAAGTAAATCGCCTTGAATTCGAGATACAGCCAGCCGACTAAAACCCGCGCCATTGAGAGATCCAATACCCTTAAATGTCGTCCGACCAAAATTGGCACTGCCAATACCGTAATACCCCTGATATATGACGAAGATGATAACCACTGCCGCGCCGAGCAAACAACCGATGAGCACAGTCGGCGCCACAGCTTTGCGGCTGCGTTTTGCCATCGCCATGCTCAACCGCGGAACATGCGCCATCTGCGTCGTCGCAAACGTCTTTCCATCGGCCACAAGACTCATCGTAAGCGTCAAAATAGAGGCACCAGCAGGCCCCATGTTTCCCACACCGACGGCATGCCAGGTAAACCCCGGCGCCGTGAGAGGCACCCGAAGATAGACCAGACCGCTCTCCACGACAATGCGGGACATCCCCACAAACAGAACGAGCATCGCAAACGACCAGGCGAGAATCGTCTCCGGCCCCATCCCTGCGCGCCAAAGCCAGAGAAAAACAAAACCGCAACACACCAGCAAAAGCCAGACAGCCGTGCGATAAGACATAATCTCTTCGGAATCATCTACACTTTCATCGCGCAAAAACGCCTTGCGGAAAACATCTCGAAAATGAGACCGCGCAATCCAGAACCCCCAGCCGACAAAAACGGCCATTCCTCCAAATGTCATCCAGCCAATCGCCGGATGGCTCGAGCTCCACGGATCGTTCGCACCCAGATCCAGGCCAAAGCGGTTGAACAGCCCCACCACACAGATCTGAACCACATGGAAGAACCACAGGCTGAAGAGCACTTCCAGCTTGGTAAAATACCCCAGACAAAACGTGAGCAATACAAACGTAGTGACAATACTCGGAAAACCCGGTGCAACCGAAATCACATGCCGTCCATATCGCCCCGCCAGAAAAGGAAACATTGGCAGATTGACCGTGAACCATGTGAACACATTCCACGCAATAATGGCAAACGTAAGGCCAAATCCCCATTGAAAAAGGCGATTGCGCACAAGCGTCCTCAGCGTACCCGTCGTGCCCGAAACACCCGTGAGTTCCAGCAACGCGGTAGCAACCGGAAAAGACAGCCGCTCGTATTCCATCCATTGTTTCCGCAACAAAACGCTGAGACACAGATGAATCGCCAAAATGCTCACAATCAGCGCACCCCACCAGAAAAGCACCGAAAACCACTCGCCCCAGGGAAACGCTGCACCGGGCACTTGCCCCTCGTAAAATCCGCGCACCGCATCGCGGTTGGTAATCGTCGTCCAGCTCGGCA
>JAGWBW010000017.1:33763-34121 GCA_021295695.1 Candidatus Latescibacterota bacterium | reverse complement strand
GAAAACCCGATACCGCGCCGCTCGAGAAAAGCGTTCAGAATCAGAAGACCCACAAAGGGGATAAGCATCGCCATCGAAAGATGCGAATGGTCAGCGCGCGTTGAATTCACGATAAAGCTGGTATAAGTCGGCCACAGAGGCATAAGCATGGCCATACCCAGCCCAATCAGGAGGGATCGTTTGGTAATAACGGAAGAGCCTTCGGCGGTTTCGCGTTTGGGAAGGCGCGGTTCTGGAGATGCAGACATAGACTACTCTTCATTAACCGCTTGCAGCAGCGCGTGGATATATCCGTACGTGTACGCAAAACCGACCTGCCTGGCTTCGGGACCAGAAATACCCGGAACGTGATCGGGCA
>JAGWBW010000017.1:0-33627 GCA_021295695.1 Candidatus Latescibacterota bacterium | reverse complement strand
CGGATCACATCATACGCGTCCGCACTGGGATCTTCCAGGCTCTCGGACATACAGCCCAGGCAGAAATTCAATCCATTGTACGGACTATCGTACAAATCGATAAACTTCTTAAACCCATCCACCATGCCCAGCACGCGCGCAACCCCTCGATACGTCGTCCCATATCCAATGCCCGGATCCGAAGGATGACACGCCATCTGGATCTTGTACTCCTCCGCCACGGGCATAATATTCTGCAACCAGTGATCAATGCGCGCCCACATCTCGTCTTCATCCGCAGCACCGCCTTCAAACTCGCCCAGAGACTGGTCCAATTTGTCGTATTCAAACGACGACAGCCTCGCACCCCCGCGTCCGTATCGCGGGTCTGTCCGCATATGCCCCAAAATCGTGATATTGTAATTAAGCCCCCGCAGCCCCGCTTCCCCCGCCATTCTAACCGTCTCGCACATCCGCTCAATAGCGCGGTCACGCTCGTCGCTGGGACCCAGGAAAATCGCGCCGGCTTCGTTTTTGAAAGCACTGCTTGAACCCAACGGAATATGAATCATCTCCAGATTAATACCGTACTTGTCAAACCGATCGCGCAGGGACTTAATCACATCGGTTGTCCACTCCGCCCAGGGTCCAGCCGGCGTTTGATCGACGTTAAACACCCCCAATTGTGCGAGAACCTCAATATCCGTGTCGTTCCGACAACCCACCTGTGTTCCGATATACATGGTAGCCTCCAATTTGTAAAGTTAGATACACTTAATAACTGCGATAGTACTTTGAATGGCAAAATAAGTTGCGATTCTCTCAATGTCAATGTGTATGATTGGGCTTTCGATTTGAAAGCCCGATTAAAAAAGCCCCAGAGCAATGAGCTATAGGGCTTTTATTTTTTGTAACGATCAGCGGTCAGCTAAAAACTTCCTGGATCGCGGCTTTAAGCATGCCGCGATGACAACCTGCCTTCACACTTCCTACTTCACACTTCTCAATCCCAGGGAAGCGGAACCCCCAATCGCGCGCTAACCTCGCGTGCGTTTTCCTGCTCCATCTCGCCATAGCGAATACCCTCGGCGCGATGAAAGGCCATGCGCTCTTCTTCAATCGCACCCGGCAGCAACGCGCGGTCCTGTCCCGGCATCGGCTCGTACGTCTCGCGCACCGTTCTCACCATGTGATCTGACTCAGCCCGAAAAACCTCTTCGGAAACCGCCTGATCAACGCGGATCGCAAGAACGCAACCACCCGCACCTGACGCGCTCCATCTTTCTTTCATCTCGTGAGAAGACGGAAGACTGGCACCTGCCAATCCACCCCCCATAATCGAAGCCACAGCTGTGTACCCAATACTCTTAAAAAAAGCCGCTGGAATCATCTCGAACAAAGCCTCAAACTCTGGACCCCGCTGGTAATCCGCCAAAATACAGGTCGCCGCATCGAGAACAATCGGAGGCTCGTCGCCAGAGGGAATCGCAAAACATATTGGAGGATTGCCAAAATAGCCGAGAAGAGGTCCCCTCCCATCTCTCTTTGCATTGCCCATCTGCCTGCCCTGCACGCAAAAACCAATACACCCGGCCTCGGAGCACATCCTCGCATAGTGACCCGCCGACCCAATATGCCCCACATGCCGCGCCAAGCCCATACCCATACCCAACTCTTTCGCCTTGCGAATCGCGTGCTCTGCCGCGCGCACCATCGGGAGATACCCCACCGTGCCATCCCCATCAATAACAGCACACGTCGGCGTCTCGCCGATCACCCGCACATTGGGACGCGGATTGAGGCTCCCATTTTCAAAACTCTTGCAATAGCCATTAACCGTGCGCGTGCCGTGACTGCGAACACCTCGCAGGTCGCTATTGACCAGCAGGCGACTGATAACCCGCGCGTGATCGGTCTCAAGCCCCGCCTGCTCAAAACAAGCCACAGCAAAATCCAGAAGGCGATCTTCATAGACGTGAACAAATAATTCAGGAGGTTGATTCATAAAAATAATCCAATTGATAGTTTAGAACATTGGAGACAAAACAGTTACGCTGCATTGAGCGGTTCCAACTCTACGGGTTCCACTCTGCCAAGCCCCAGACGATCAAAGACACCCTGTATCTCATCTATACTCACTATTCCAGGTGAGACGATCTCTATTCCAAGAGGTGTACCATCTTGCGCATAGTCTATGAGCAGGTCCTCTGTTATCGCCTCGGTGCGTACACTTTTCTGTCCGCCCCGATGAGAGAGGTAAATATAGGCAGCAAAAGGGAAACTGTTTTCATGGGCGTACCTCTTCAGGATATGCGGTTACAATCATAAGAATTTTGTCGTCCAAATCTGGCTCAACGACTACAAACCAGGGATGTCCAGCATGGCGCGTATGAATAAGCCAACGGCCTGGGCGACGTGCAGGGACCCATTTTGAAGCGCTATCAAGCATTGTCCGCAGTTCGATCTCGGAGAAATCTCGCTCCTCCATCCGGACTTCCACATGTGCCGTAAAACCCAATTCCCATTCCCACCAACTTGGCCAATTCATGCATACCTTTCATCTCAAGACCACAAATAAACCTCTGGGTCATCCTCGGATATACCGATGAACGACGCCAGCACAACGCGGGGTTGAGAGCCTGTGACAAAAGGGACTTCGTGAATCGTCTCGGAATAAAAAAAGTAGAGATCTCCCGGCTCCAGATGGATCTGCACGCGCGCAATCCCCTCCTCCTCCGCGTATTCGCGAAACCGCTTCTCTTCGAGAGGGCGCTGAAACGCTGGCGACATAGGCGCCCTGTACAGGATACCCTCGCCGCTATCCCCTCGATCTTCGCTATTCTGAAAACAGAGCACTCCCGCAAACTGATGCCTGAACCGGGAAACCGTGAAATTGTAGCGTTTGGAACGCTTGGACACGGAATCGTAATGCGGGTAATGCCCCACGCCCTCGTGATAAGTTCTAAAAATAGAGGGACCGTAAAGACGGCCATCAACGCTCCGAGCCGTCATAACCCGCTTGTCTGGAAGCATCCTGGCGAGCGCGTCGTACAGCGCCTTCACGGGATCCTCATACCCATCAAACAGATATGAGAAAAGATCATGCGTCTGACGAGAATGTTCGTAAAAGGCATCGGGATCATTCCCGTGGTGACCCAGACTCGTACCAATATCGACCCGGCGGAGACTGCCATCACCCACCTCGCGCGGATCGTAGAGCAAACCGCGCTCGTAGAATCGCTCCATAAGTGCCGCACAGTGATCCGACGGAAACGCGCGGCGCACGATAACCGCGGGTATCTCGCTCGCCATCATCGCATCGAACGGCCGCGGAACCTGCGCGAGAATCTCATCAACAGTACCCTCGACAGGGGACCAGACCGCTATTTGAGACATCGTGTTCTCCTCTGCTACACAGAACTCAAAGGCTCTGAAATCGCGGCGATCTTCTCCTCATCCAATTCCATCCCCAATCCCGGACCTTTTGGCACAATCACATAACCCTTCTCGTATTGTATGCGCTCTTTGACCACATCGCTCTCGTAAAGCAACCCACCTGTGGGATCGCCTGGATAATCGAGATTCTCCACCACAGAACCAAACATCGCCTGAGCCGCCACGCCAATAGAAAGTTCCTGCGTCGTACCCACCAGACACGACAGACCAGCCGCATCGGCCACCTGCGCGATATGCAGCGCATTTGTGAACCCGCCCGCGCCCGACAAACTGATATTAAAAATATCCACATACCGGTGTCGGGCAAACTGATAGGCTTGATCCAGCGAACTGACGTGCTCACTGACGGGCAGATCAATGCGCTTGCGCACCTCGTATTGGCCCTCCAGATCTCTCCGGTCAGAGACGGATTCCAGATGGAAGGGCCTGTAGTACCTCAGCAAAACATCCAGCGCCTGCACGACCCGTTTCCATTTATGCGCGCCGCTAAAATCGAGAGACTTCAATACGAACTGATCGCCCCAGGACGACTTCACCCCATCCAAAAATATCTCATCTGCCTCCACATTGCCGCCGTGATACAGCCGAAACAGATCCTGACCCTCTTTCATCCGGCGATTGACCCGCGCGATATTCGCCTCGGCATCTTCCCTATGATAATTCCTGAAAATCGGATAACACACGCGCCACTTATCCCTCAGCGACCCGCCAAACACACCTGCAACCGACTGTCCCTGGATCTTGCCAATTAAATCGAAAAGACCGATCTCGAATCCCGCTCGAATCGCCCCACCCATTCGCAAACGAGACCTCGCTGCAATGGTGATCGTGCGCCACGCCAGCGGATCCCTTCCTATGAGCAACGATTCATAAGCAGCCTTGACATCATTGAGATCGTACATAACACCCCAATCGCCCACATCGGACATCTCCCCCAGACCGATCAAACCCTCATCGGTATGCATGCGTATAATGACGTGACGAGACAATTGTCCAGTCTCACGCCTCGACGCAACAGGGGTCAACTCAACACTCGTGATCTTCATAACAGTTCCTCCTCTGGTCAATACCAGATAGGGGGTGTACGACTACGTTAGAGGTTCATCCACATGACGCATACAACCTCAAACTAACGCATTTTTTTGGCAATATCAAGTAATACTGGGGATTATGAGCTGGATGACAGGCAAAACCTCTGGATCGCGGCTAAAACCGTGCCGCGATGACAGCGAATGGGGCTAACCGCCGACCACTTCAATACTTTCGCGCCAGCGGATCTGCGCCGAGGACATTGGGATGGGCAATTGCGTCGCGGAGGGCTGTATAGAGAGGAAGGAGACACTCGACATTTTGCGCGAGGGATCGTATCACAAAAAGATCGGGCCTTGGGGAAGCAAAGGAAAGCAAGAGAGAATCCTGCGAGGGTTTCAACAATGGAGTGAGCGTTTGGGAAAGACTTTTGACCAGAGATGTAAAACTCACGGAATTACCAGCAATAAAAATATTAAAAACAACATTATAAGCCCCAAAAGCACCCGTATGTGTTGGCGACAACGCCCCCGGCTCGGAATAATAGCGTTCGATCAGAATCGGGCGTTCCGCCGTGTGAATAGTAATATCAGATCGATAACTCGTGTACGCAAAATGCTCGCCAAAAGCCATGCGTCCAGCAGTATGACCATCGGCGAGCACCAGGCATGCGTCAGGCCCCAGATGCCACGTCTGCTCCTGTTGAAAAATACTTCGCGAGTATGGAACAACGGGATCGGGCAAAATAACTGCAAGGCCTCCGGCTTTCACCTCACCGCTAATTATTTGTTTACATGGGATACCATTGGGACTCTTATAAACTTTGGTAAACGCCTGAGTACCCAGATAGAGGGATGCCCCTTCGCCACAGCGCACACACAGCGTCGTCGCATCCCCCTCGACCATACCGCCCCCATAACTGGAAAGCACAACAGCACAATAATCGCCCTGTGCGGCGGGATTGAGCAACTTTAGAGGAGCTACGGAGCGACAGGCGGTAAGGACAGAACGAGAGCCATTGCGGGTCACTTCAATTCTGGAAGAAAGAGAAGACATCATCGCGGCTGAGGTGACAGAACAGACCTGCGAGCGTGAAGAACATGTTCAATAATCTCGTCAAGCCCCGACCCGTGTTTGAGACAGGCAAAAAGCGTGGGACCATCTCCGCGCATCTTCTTTGCATCTCGCGCCATAACCCCCAGGTCTGCGCCAATGAGACCGGCGAGATCGGTCTTATTGATAACGAGCAAATCCGATTGGGTAATACCCGGACCCCCTTTTCGGGGAATCTTGTCCCCAGCGGAGACATCGATCACATAAATCGCGTAATCGACAAGCTCCTTGCTAAAATGCGCCGCCAGATTGTCGCCACCACTCTCCACAAAAAGCAGATCGATATCGCACGCAAAGCGGATCATCAAATCTTCGAGCGCGTTCAAATTCAGCGAAATATCTTCGCGAATAGCTGCATGCGGGCATCCACCCGTCTCAACGCCAATAATGCGATCCGCCTCAAGTGCCTTGTGACGCAAGAGAAATTCGGCATCTTCGCGCGTGAAAATATCATTCGTAACCACGCCAAGGCTGAAGCGATCGCGCAGGGCTTCGCACAGCACGCGAACAAGCGCCGTCTTCCCCGTACCCACTGGACCACCAACCCCTACCGTGAATGCGCGTTGAGAAAAATCGCGATTTCCGAGGACCGACTCGCGCAGGGCAAAGTCACCCGGAGATTCAAAAGGCTCGTGAGAATGATCGTGATGATGATCGTGCATAGCAAATCCTTTAACTCTGAAACAACCGCGAATAGAGAAACTCGTGCGTACCCTGTGCAATATCCCATTGGGGCGCACAGCGCGTCGCACACATATAATCTACTTGCGCGACAGAAGTCATAGCTCTGATCGCTGTCTTGTGATAGCGTTTTTGCAACCGCGCGGCTTCCATAGGACCGATCTGCCCCAGGCGAACAGCCGCACTGATCTGATCGCGCAAAAACTGATACATAAAAATTCGACATGTATGCCTGCGCTTGAGCCCTGCAATCCTGAAAGTCGTACCAAAAACAATCGTATAATGAGCTGGCACAGATTGCGAAAGTAAGATTTTGTGCAAGTCCACCATCGCATCAGAAAAATACAAATCGCGCATCAAACGCAACAAATTGCGTCCCTGCACCTCACTGCCGCGGGCAATCGCCGGTGCCGTGAGCATCGCGTCGTAAGTCAGCAGCATATCGGTCAGATCTGCGGGAAGCGGATCACCCTTAAAACACGCATTAATAAACGGAATCTCACTTCTCGCCGTCGCGTGAATCACCGTTTGAAGATACGCATCCAGATCATCAGAAGAACGCAACAATCCCATTTGTTTGGTGGCCTCCAGCCCATTGGAAAATGCGTATCCACCCGTAGGGAAATTGCTATCGGCAAGTGTGAGAAGATCGAGGAGCATGATCAAAACAAATTATAAAGCTGCGCCAGTGGCAATTTCTTTGCCGCCTCACAGGTGAGCAACTCGCCATCGACCGTAACACTATAAGTCTCCGGATCAATGTGAATATCGGGAATAAAATCATTGAGCTTCATATCCTTCTTCCCTATATCTCGACAATTGGACACCGCAACAACGCTCTTGGACAGATTATAAGACGCAACCGTATCCAGCGAAGCCAGAGAGACAAAAGCGAGAGACGTAGATCCCACGGCATTGCCATAAGCACCGAACATAGGACGCGGATACACGGGTTGCGGCGTGGGAATCGAAGCATTTGGATCGCCCATTTGTGAATATGCGATCACGCCTCCCTTGATCACCATCTCGGGCTTTGCACCAAAAAAAGCGGGTTTCCAAAGGACGAGATCCGCGAGTTTGCCCACCTCAATTGAGCCGATGTGATCACTCAAACCATGAGCCGTCGCGGGATTAATCGTGTACTTGGCGATATAGCGCTTCACGCGCGCATTATCACTGCCCCCATCACCGTTCAATGCACCGCGTTGTTCGCGCATCTTATGGGCAGTTTGCCATGTGCGGCAGATGACTTCCCCCACGCGCCCCATAGCCTGGCTATCCGATGCAATGATCGACAGTGCCCCCATATCGTGCAAAATATCTTCTGCCGCGATCGTCTCCTGCCGGATGCGGCTTTCGGCAAAAGCGACATCCTCGGGTATATTTTTATCGAGATGATGGCACACCATGAGCATATCCAGATGCTCATCAATCGTATTCGCCGTGAAGGGCCGCGTGGGATTGGTGGAAGAAGGCAAAACATTCGCCTCGCCGCAAAGACGCATAATATCCGGCGCGTGTCCCCCACCTGCGCCCTCGGTGTGATACGTGTGAATCGTGCGCCCCTTAAAAGCCGCACAGCTCTGTTCCACAAAACCCGACTCATTAAGCGTATCGGTGTGGATCGCCACCTGAATATCGTATTCATCGGCAACCGAGAGACAGGAATCAATAGCCGCAGGTGTCGTGCCCCAGTCCTCGTGGAGCTTGAGACCGCATGCACCGCCTTCGATCTGCTCGATAAGCCCTTGCGGAAGCGAAGAATTGCCCTTGCCCAAAAATCCAAAATTGAGAGGAAAGGCATCACTCGACTCGAGCATCATGCGAATATGGTGTGCCCCCGGGGTACAGGTCGTGGCATTGGTGCCCGTCGCCGGACCTGTGCCGCCACCGAGCATCGTGGTAATACCCGAAGCAATCGCCTCTTCAATTTGCTGAGGACAGATAAAATGGACATGCACATCGAGCGCGCCAGCCGTGAGCATATGCCCTTCACCCGCGATAACCTCGGTCGTAACCCCCACGATGAGATCGGGATCAACACCAGACATAATATCGGGATTACCCGCTTTGCCAATGCCGGTGATACGCCCGTTTTTAATCCCGATATCCGCTTTGTATATCCCCGTATAATCAATGACAAGCGCGTTGGTAATAACGAGATCCAATGCCCTATCTTGCGACACACCCGTAGCCTGCCCCATGCCGTCGCGCAGCACCTTGCCCCCGCCAAATTTGCATTCATCGCCGTAAATCGTATAATCGTTTTCCACCTCGATAACGAGATGGGTATCGCCCAATTGGACGCGGTCTCCCGTTGTGGGACCGTACATACTGGCATAAGCGATTCGGTCAATTTGAGACATTTGGAATCCTTTTGAATCCGCCATCCTCTGCCCTTTGCAAAGCCTCTACTTTGTTCTTATCCAGTTGCCCCGAAATAAGACTATTTCCGCCATAAACTGTGCGGTTGCCGGCAATAGCGACGAGATTGACCGTTCTGCTCTCGCCTGGTTCAAAACGCACAGCAGTACCAGATGGAATATCGAGACGGAAGCCATAGGCTTTTTCGCGATCAAACGAAAGCGCGGGATTAACTTCAAAAAATGTATAATGCGAGCCTACCTGTATCGGCCGATCGCCTGTATTGGTCACGGAAAGACTAATGGTTTCTCGACCCGCATTGAGAGTAATCGGATCCGCTACCGTCGTCCCGGTACCAGGCGTTTCTGAAACCGTATTATCCGGCGACCAGGGCGAGCGGATGCGCGTGAGCCCCGAACCGTACAACGCGAGTTCGGGATCGCCTTCTGCGCGGCAAATAGGATGGTGAACTGTGACGAGTTTTGTCCCATCGGGAAACGTACCCTCCACCTGCACCTCGTGAACCATATCCGGAACACCGGGCAACACATCTTCCGTACCGAGCAACTGCTTGCCCTTGTCCATAAGCGTGGCAACGGACTCGCCATCGCGGATAAATTCGAGAAGCTGTGCAGCGATGAGCGATACGGCTTCGGGGTAATTGAGACACAGGCCCCGAGCATACCGCTTCTGCGCGAGAAAACCCGCGTTATGAAGCATGAGTTTGTCAATTTCTTTGGGCGATAAATACATGGGAAATTCCTGATTAAAACGTAAGATACTGCTTAATACTCTCGTCCGATAATTCGTCCGCAGAACCGCACAACGCAATGGCCCCGCGATCCATCAAATAAAAATAATCGGCAATCTGTCGGGCAAAATCAAAGTATTGCTCCACCAGAATAATAGTGAGATTACCCTGGTCCTTCAGGTGAATCAACACATTTTCTATATCGAGAATAATCGAAGGCTGAATGCCTTCTGTGGGTTCATCCAGAATGAGAATATCCGGATCGCCAACGAGCGCACGGGCAATAGCGAGTTGCTGTTGCTGCCCACCACTGAGATTTCCACCCATTCGATCTTGCATATCGGCCAATACGGGAAAAAGATCGTAGATCAGATCTTCCGGCAGGGTCGTAAGACCATCTGTGCGTGCTTCCAAACCAATTTGCAAATTTTCATTCACCGTGAGCTTGGGAAAAATTTCGCGCCCTTGTGGCACATAACTCAAACCCGCTCGCGCCCGCAAATCCGGCGTCTGCCCCGTTATATTCTCCCCATTCAACAGAATATTCCCTCGCCGAGGACTCAACAGACCAACAATCGTCTTGATAAGCGTCGTCTTACCAACGCCATTGCGACCCATAACTGCCACAATAGCCCCTCTGGGGATATCCATACCAATATCGCGCAAGATCTGGCTCTCGCCGTAATAAACATCCAGACCGCGAACGGTGAGGGCGGTGTCTGTGATTGTCGTAGTCATTAAAATACTATCCCATCCATTCAATGCTGCGCACTACCCAAATAACATTCAATAACTCGAGGATCGTTTTGCACCTGTTCCATCGGTCCCTCCACGAGCACCTTGCCCTCGTGGAGAACTGTAACGGTGCGGGCGATTTGTCTCACAAATTCCATATCGTGTTCAATAACAATAATCGCGTGGTTCATCGTCAGGCGTTCGAGAAGTTCCCCCGTTTTAACCGTCTCTTCATCGGTCATACCAGCAGCGGGTTCGTCAATTAAAAAAAGCACGGGATCTTGCAAAATAACCATCGCAATCTCGAGCCACTGTTTTTGCCCGTGCGAGAGGGCATCGGCAACCGTATGCAGGTGATCGACCAGACCCGTTTGTTCTGCAACAGCATTGATGCGATCGCGATTCTTGTCCGACAGACGCGAAACAAGCGAAAAGAGAACCGTGCGATCGGTTTTGAGCGAGAGCATCAAATTTTCGTACACCGTGAGAGAAGTAAAAACAGAGGGGGTTTGAAACTTGCGACCAACTCCGGCCGTGACAATAGCATCTTCGCTCATCTGGGTGAGATCAAATTTTTCAAAACGCGCACTGCCGCGATCGGGTCTGGTTTTGCCACATAAAACATCGAGAAAAGTGGTCTTACCTGCACCATTTGGACCGATAACAACGCGCAATTCGCGGTCGTGCAGGACAAACTCATCTATATCGAGTGCGACAAATCCATCAAAGGACACGCGCAGATTTTCAACAGTTAGCAGAACCGGATCAAATATCATATCAATCCTGGCTTTCAGCGGCGACAGGTGCAGGGGTGCGTCTGGGCAAGAATCGCTTCAAACTACTTATCTTTATCCTATATCGCAGACCTATAAGACCATCGGGGAAAAAGAGTACAACGCCAATAAAGAGGAAGCCCAAAAAGTAGAGCCAGGTGCCCGGGAACGCACCTGTCAAAAAACTGTACAGAAGATTGACAAGTACTGCGCCGATAATAGGACCGATCAAAGTACCGCGCCCGCCAACAGCTACCCATACCACCATCTCAATAGAAGCCTGCACATCCATGCGGCCCGGTGTAATAATTCCGGTTTGAGGCACATAGAGCAACCCACCCAGAGCGCCGAGTATGCTGGCTATTACAAAGATGAACACCTTGTAGCTGGCAACGCGATAGCCAATAAAACGCAGCCGATGCTCACTGTCGCGAACCGCAATAAGCACGCGACCGAGTTTGGATTTTACCATAAACTGGCACAAAAAATAGGAAACAAAAAGTGTGACAAAAGCAATGATATAAAGACCGCGTTTGCTCGCCGGATCGGCCAATTCAAAACCGAGCAAAGTCTTAAAATCCGTCAGACCATTGGTACCGCCGAGCATGGTTTCGTTGCGTAAAAAAATGAGCCAGACGCCCAGGGCAAGTGCCTGCGTAATAATGGCAAAATAAACCCCCTGGAGACGACTGCGAAAAGCGAGGAACCCAAAAATGAGCGCGATAACCGCTGGAATCATAAGTGATAGGATAAACGCAAATGTAAAAGTGTGAAAAGGCTCCCAAAAAAGCGGCAATTGCTCCACGCGATTCCACACCATAAAATCGGGCAATGCACTGCCATAAACTCCTTTTGTGCCCGTTTTGAGCAGCATGTGCATGCCAATCGCGTACCCGCCCAAACAAAAAAAGAACGCCTGACACAGCGACAGAATACCCGTATATCCCCAGATCAGATCAATCCCCAGTGCGGCAATCGCAAAACAAAAATAACGACCCCAGAGATTTAATGTCGTATCTGAAAGCAACCCCATCTCATTGAGCACAGGTGCGACAATGCCAAAGAGGAGGAATACGATAATGGGACGGTAATAGGTCATAAAATATCTCGTCTATTCGTCTCTCCCCTTCGCGGGAAAGATCCCTGTGGGACGCAATTGTAAAAAGAGGATAATAAGGCCCAAAATGAGGACCTTGGCATAAACGGCTTCGGCGAAGGGTTCAATAACTTTATTGGAAATGCCAATGCCGAGACCCGCGACAATAGTACCTAAAATTTTCCCTACACCACCCACGACAACCACGAGAAAAGCATCGACAATATAAGTCTGCCCCATATTCGGAACGACATTGCCAATAAGGGTCATAGCCCATCCTGCGATTCCTGCGATGCCCGTACCCATAAAAAAGGCAATCGCATCAACGCGACGGGTGGGAATACCCATACAAGCACTCATCCCGCGATTTTGTGTAACAGCGCGCAACCGAAGACCAAACCGGGTCTTATAGAAAAAGGCGATCAATCCGATCAGGATAATGACAGTGAGACCTATGATGAAAAGCCGGTTATAAGGCAACAGCACCTGTGGTGCTACCTCGAAACCTCCGCTGAGAATCTGCGGCAGCTTGACAGCCGTGAGATCGCCAAAGATCGTGCGCGCGAGTTGCACGAGAATGAGACTAATACCCCATGTGGCTAACAAGCTTTCGAGAGGACGATTGTAAAGACGACGAATAATCAGGGACTCGACCAGCAACCCCATACCGCCAGCCGTGAGAAATGCAACAGGTAAAGACAGCGGAAAAAACAGATCGATATAGGCAACAGGCAGGACAATCAGGCAAATATTCTGAACAATAAACGTAAAATAAGCCCCAACCATCATAAATTCACCGTGCGCCATATTGATAATACCGATCTGCCCATAAATAACCGCCAGACCAAGCGCAACCAGAATCAAAATAGAACCCAGGCTGAGACCGACAAAAGCAGTCTGGATCACGACCATAATCTGGTTGAAAGTTTCCAGCCATTGAATCGTATCGCGTATTTCGCTTTGAACCGCGGGATCCAACTCGGCAATATTGCCACTGGCATCGGGTTCAACGCGGGCGTGCAAAAAAGAAAGGACAAATGTATTGTTGAGTTCGCCCAGCGCTTTGGCCGCATTGAGACGAACCTCGGGGTCGGGATGTGTGAGTTCGAGCTTGCCCAGAGCAACGCGGATCAGACTTTGAATGCCGCTATCCGTTTCTTTTTCCAGAGCATCTCGCAACATGGGGACCGCGCCCAGACCGCCGCGATTGCCCAGCGTTTCTACAGCAACGCGGCGTTTGCCGGAATCCGGATGAAAAATCTCCATCTGCGTGAGATAGGGTTGAATAAGCGCGCGGATACGGCGGTTGCTATCAATCTCTTCGAGATCGATCAGCGGCGCGATAAGGGGCTTGCCCTCATCGTTTAAAATGG
This sequence comes from Candidatus Latescibacterota bacterium, assembly GCA_021295695.1. Lineage (GTDB taxonomy): Bacteria > Latescibacterota > UBA2968 > UBA2968 > UBA2968 > VXRD01. Next base: position 20,277 of record JAGWBW010000017.1, on the reverse strand, counting down.
GATGGCGTTTGGGATATGCGGTGTAGAGCGGGGCCAGAGTATCGCCATAATCGTCTTCTTGCATGTCGCCGATAATGACGAGCTCGTTATTCTTCAGATAGAGTTCACCGTTGAAAAGCGCGACCATCAGGGCATAATAAGCGACATCTTTTGCATCGGAAATAGCTCCGACAGCCGTTGTGATGCTATCGCGGTTATTGCTGGCAATGCGTCCGAGTTGCAATTGGTGATCTATCTGTGCCTGGATGGGCGATGCGCCCAAAATGAGGACCAGGGCGCAGATAGAGCGCAGAAAATCGTGGCGTTTTATTTTCATGTGTTTAAGTCAGCATCTCCACAGCGAGAGACACCGCCCACCTGGGAGAGACCAGAGGGGAGCGGCATCCCTCTTTTGCGGGGGTTTCAAGTTAAAACGTAAAGATAGATTCAAAAGCAAATAGGGTTACTTCTGAATCAATATCGCGGCGCAATTCGGCCAACACACCCCAGTTGTCGGTAATCGTATAGCTGGGACTAAAAGTAATCTCCGTAAACTTTCCATCGGTATCTGTATCCAGACCGCTATAGCGCACCGTGGCACCAACCTTGTCGGACAAAGCCATATTGCCCATTAAGATCCAGCCATAGCCACTATTGCCACTTTCCCCCCAGTTCGCCAGATAATTATACTCGGCGGCCAGCGTGACGGGACCTGTGGCATACATTGCCCAACCATTGAGAAGCGATTGTTCAAAACCACCCATATCTTCCCAGAGGTACGCGACCTTAGCTGTGAATGCTTCAACAGGTGTAAAAGCAACCTGGGCTTCAAAACCCAGATCGTCAAAACTGGTATCGGACCCATCCCACACGCTGGAGACAACAGAGCCGAAGAAGCCGACTTTGTCATTGCCAAAACCCACAGCGGCGCCATTTTGATAACCACCATAAACAAGTGTGGCAGAATAAGAATATTGATACAAGCCTGTGGGTTCGGCAGTTTCCCAACCCGAACAACTCAAAAATTTACCGCCGGTAATACTGAATCCATTCGGTGCTTTATAAGTCACAAAAGCCTGCTCGAGATCTACAGAGCCACCACTGAGGCTATTGATATCGGCCTGGGCCGATAGCCCGTGCCCATAGTTATAAATAAAGTCAACTTCAAACTGATCAAAAGACAGATTATTGGATTTGGATTCCGTGTCGTACGTTGACGACATATCGAAAAATCCCGTAACCGTGAAGTTATCTGTAATTTTGATCTGCGCGAATGACGAAGTGGCGGAAAAAGTTAGGATCGTGAGAAGCAGCAACAATTTTTTCATTTTTTTCTCCTTTTACGGGCGGAGCAATCGAATTGCTCTGTCCCAATTCACTACTGTTTGAGTGTATAGGTTCCCATGTGCTTGACATGATCGCAATCTTTGTCCGCACTCGTGATATCATCCCAGGGATCGGGAGCGACGAGGCCATCGGTCTCATATACAATTTTGAATTGACCGTTCTTGCGAATTTCGCCAATCAGCACGGGCTTGTGCAAATGGTGGTTCACCGCATCCATCATCACCGTACCACCTGGACCGTCAAATGTGAGGCCGTAAAGCGCGGGACGCACAGCATCAACATCAAAAGAACCGGCTTTTTCCACGGCGGCTTTCCAAAGATAAACACCCACATAAGACCACACGATGGGATCGTCGGTAACGCGCTTGGCACCACCGGGCAACCCGTTTGCTGCGCAGTAATCCTTAAACTTCTTCACAAATGTGCGATTTTCCGCAACGGGAATAGATTGGAAATAATTCCAGGCAGCCAGATGACCGACGAGAAACTCCGTATCCATCGAGCGCAATTCATCTTCAGCAACGGAAAATGCCATAATCGGACACATCGCCGATGTGAGACCCTGGTTGGCGAATTCCTTGTAAAATGGAACATTGGAGTCGCCATTGATGGTCGATAAAACAGCGGCGTCGCCATTGGCGGCAAAGCGTTTGATCTTCTGGACTATAGTCTGATAGTCTTGATGGTGAAATGGCGTATATTCTTCCATAATATTTTCTTCGGGCACGCCCTTGTGCAGCAGGAAAGCGCGGAGAATCTTATTCGCAGTGCGCGGGAAAACATAGTCCGTACCCAGCAAATAAAATTTCTTATAACTGCCACCTTCTTCACTCATCAGATATTCCGCAGCGGGAATGAGTTGCTGGTTGGGCGTAGCACCAGTATAAATGATATTGCGAGAACACTCTTCCCCCTCGTATTGAACGGGATAAAAGAGCAAACCATTGCTCTCTTCAAAAACCGGCAAAACAGATTTGCGCGATACCGAAGTCCAACAACCAAAAGTCACGGCAACCTTCTCTTCCCGAAGCAACGATTTGGCTTTCTCGGCAAACAGATCCCAGTCCGATGCCGGGTCAACAACTACGGGTTCAATTTTCTTGCCCAGCACGCCACCATTGGCATTGATTTCACCAATAGCCATAAGCACGACATCGCGCAGTGAGACCTCAGAGATAGCCATGGTCCCACTGAGAGAGTGCAATACGCCGAGTTTAACAGTCTCTTCTGCGTGAACAGTAAGACCTGTGGTGCACAGCAGGGCAGCGGCAAACAAAACTTTCAAAAAATTTTTCATACGTGTGATACCTCCATAGTGTGTGGTTCCTCGAAAAAACAAAATTTTCTTAAACATCTACCTCTAAGGGGTCAGCCAACAAAAAGCCTCCTTTCCGCAAGGTGATACTCGACATAGCTATTGTGATGGGCAAGAAATTACAGTCAAATTATTTCAGAAAGATTAAACAGAGATAAACTCGGTATTTCTTTTATATTTTTATTTTTAGCTGAAATTTTAAGACAGCACCTTATTTTCAACGTGGTTTTTCTGCTGTATTTCGAATATCTTAAATATAGCCGTTGACAACCGCGCTTCTTTATCCATACCATTAAATCAATGAGGTTTGTATGACTATCCCAGAACGAATTGACGAATTTCTCACGGGTCGTGTCTGCTCGTGGTATTGGGCTATCGAGAAGATGGATGAAAGAGATGAAAATTTGCGTACTTTTATGCTGTTGTCTGTTCGCAGTTGGGCTTTGTCAAGCCAATGACAGGATTGAAACAGCCAAAGCGCAGACATATCAAGCCATTGATCTGCACCCTTTGAGAGATGGGATGAGTCACTGGCGCAAGCGATATGGACGCGACCGCAACGACCCGATGTACGATCCCTCGCAGATTGTCCATATTGCCGAGAACATGCTGACTTACCAGAACGCAGATGGTGGCTGGCCCAATAATGTAGATTGGCAGGCGCAGATTGATCCCGATACAGTCAGAACGATCAAAGGCGAACGGCGGATGGTCAGCACATTTGACAATCACAACACGTTCTCACAGATCGATTATCTGGCGAAGGTGTACGTTGCGACTGACCTCGTGCGGTATCGCAATGCAGTCGAAAGGGGTTTGGACTATATACTGCGCGAACAACATCCCACGGGGGGATGGCGCGGTTGGGATGTAGATGCCATCACTTATAATGACGGTGTCATGATTGGCGTGATGGTACTGTTGAAAGATGTCATAGATCGCAAGCTCCAGTTTGTATGGGTAAGCGATGATTTGCACGCCAAAGCCAAAGCCGCATTGGACCGGGCGATTGATGTGACGCTAAAATGTCAGATTGTCGTGGATGGCAAAAAGACGGGATGGTGTCAACAACACGATCATGTGACTTATGAACCCGTGAAAGCGCGCACTTATGAATTGCCGTCCGTTACTGCGGGACAAACAGCGCATATTGTGCGTTTTTTAATGGCTATTGAAGACCCGAGTGCCGAGATAGTCGATGCAATCGAAAGTGCGGTGCAATGGTTTCAAGAGGCAAAAATAGAAGGCATTCGACTAAAGCGCATCGAAATAGACCCCGCGCGTTTCAGGAATCACACGGCAACCACAGACCTCGTCGTTGTCAAAGACCCGGACGCACCGCCTTTGTGGGCGCGCTTTCACGAGATTGGCACAAATCGCCCCTTTATGGCGAACCGGGATGGCAACAAAGTCTATTCTCTATCAGAGGTCGCACTGGAAAGGCGCACCGGATATGCATGGTATGGGTACTGGCCCGCGCGAATTTTGGAAAAGGATTATCCTATGTGGAAAAATAAAAATAGGAGAAAGCAATGATCTATCGAACATTTGGCAAAACCGGATGGCGTGTTTCCGTCGTAGGATTGGGAACGTGGAACCTGGGCAATCAGTGGGGCGAGTTGAGTGATCGAGAAGCAACCGACATTATGTTAGCCGCGATTGACAATGGAATGAACTTGCTGGACACTGCCGAATCTTATGGCATCCCCAATGGCATGAGTGAATTGCGCATCGGCAAAACCCTGACACCATCAATGCGCGACAAACTGATTATCGTGAGCAAAATCGGCAACTGGGGAAGCCGCACCGGGGCGCATGTGCCAAAGACGGGTCCCGATGCCATTCGCCTGTGCGGACACGCGTGTTTGGGGCGCATGCAGACCGACCGGATCGATGTCATGTTATGTCATGAAGGTGGCATTGAGGACCCAACCGTTTATATTGAGGGCTTTAATGCCCTGTGCGAAGAGGGATTTGTCCGCACCTATGGCATTTCAACAAATAGCCTAAGTGTACTGAAAAACTTCTACGAACTGTCGAACGGCGTTTGCGCCGTAGTGGAAGTGGATTACTCACTCATCAACCGCAAGCCAGAAGTGGGATTTCTCGATTATTGCACCGAGAAAAATCTGGGCATTCTCGTGCGAGGTCCATTGGCCAAAGGCGTTTTGTCTGGCAGATACAATCGCGAGAGTGTATTTGGCGATACCGTGCGCGACGATTGGAACCCGGGACAATCCGATCGCGAGGAATACGAAGACATGCTCGACAAGCTGGAAGCGATCAGAGAAGCCATTGGAGACGATTCAAAACTCGTGGAAACCGCTCTCCGGTATGTGATCTCGCACAAGTCCAATCCCGTCGTCATCCCCGGCGCGACAAAAGTCGAACAAGTAATAGACAATGCGCGAGCGGGTGCCGCCTTGCTGGATGAGGACCTGTACGAAAAATTGGGGGATATTGGAGGAAACATCTAATGCAAACACGGATTCCATTTAATAAGTTAAAAGACGCATTTGTCGCGGCACTCCTGAGGGCAGAATTACCACAGGAACGCGCGGAATTATGCGGGCGATTATTCGCAGAAAATCAGCGCGATGGCGTCTATTCCCATGGACTGAACCGATTTCCCGGACTACTGGCAAAACTGCGCGAAGGGCGATTAGACGGCGCTGCCGAACCCTAGAACAATGGGATGGCAAAATGGGGATTGGGCTGGTCAATGCCCATCTCGCGATGGGACGCGCAATTGAAATTGCAAAAACAAACGGCATGGGATGTATAGGCTTGCGCAACACAAATCACTGGATGCGCGCCGGAGCCTATGGCCTGCAAGCCGCCGATGCGGGATGTATCGGCATGTGCTGGACCAACACAACCCCACTCATGCCGCCCTGGGGCGCAACGGAAAAACGCATTGGAAATAACCCAATGACAATGGCCATCCCCAGAAAAGAGGGACATATCTTGCTGGACATGGCGATGAGCCAGTATTCCAATGGCAAACTGGAAGTCTTGCAAGCGGGAGGAGAGACCCTGCCTATCGCCGGAGGATTTGATACGAAAGGCAATCTGACCTGCGACCCCGGCGCCATCCTCGATTCAAAACGCGCCCTTCCAATCGGCTACTGGAAAGGATCGGCACTCGCGATCGTACTCGACACTCTCGCCGCGCTATTATCAGCCGGTCAAACAACGCACGACATCGGCGCACAGGGCGATGAACACGCCGTATCGCAAACCTATATTGCAATTGATGTCACGTCATTAAATGGACGGGAAATGTGTGAACGCATAGTAAACGGCATCATTGACGATCTACATGAAGTTCACGAATCCGCGCGCTATCCCGGCGAAGGCATGCTGCGGATCCGGCGCGAGAGCGAGGAGAAAGGGGTGCTGGTGGATGAGGATCAGTGGAAAGAATTGATGGGGATGATAACTGATTAAACCATTTTTCAGGAGTGTTTTTATGGCTAACCCATTATTACCCACAACCAATGCCGACGGTTTGCCCGTCGTGCCCATGAGTGAAGAGCAGAAATATCTGTTTGACCTGAAGGGATGGATCTGCTTGCCCGACTTGCTCAGTGAAGAAGAACTCATACCCGTACGCGAACACCAGATGAAATTTTTGTACGAACGCGAAACACTGCCCCCTGATGAACGCGACAATCACGGCGGCGCATCGCAAATACTACTCGACCACCCGGCCGTGGTCGGTGTATTAAACGAGATCATCTCACATCAGAGGCTGGCAACTGAAGACTGCTACGGATTTCGGTATGACCATACGTACACCAGCCATCGACGAACCGGTCACGACAACTTTCGTCCCCATGGTGGAGGTGGATACTTCAACTTCTGCGGCAACTCGCACATCTATCAGATGCAACCGGGGAAAATTCACGCGGGGTTGATCCGCGTCGTCTGGGAATTAAATGAAGTACGTGAGGGCGACGGCACCATGTTCTTATCGGGCAGTCACAAAGCCGCATTCCCGCGACCTGACACGCTGAGTACGCGCGAGAGCGACCTGTGGGACACGTATTCATGCGCTGCGGGATCCGCACTGATCTTCACCGAAGCCCTGTGTCATACCGGAACAAAATGGGGCAACGAAGAATGGGATCGATTGAGCCTATTCACCTGTTATAACACCGTAAATGCAAAATGGGGCAAAGGATGCCCGCCCCCTGAAGTCATTGCCGCGATGCCCCCAAAGCGACAAACCCTGTTCCGCGGCGTCTGGCACGGCATGCGCGAAGTGCCGAATGTGAATAAATACTACGACGAAGCAAATATCGGACGGTACGCAGGATAAAAATAGGAGTAAAATATGAACGTATTGATCACCTCGGGCAAAACAGCACTATCCCGGGCACTGGTAGCGGATTTATCGAAAGAGCACAAAGTCGTATTGACAGATCTCGTGGAAGTAGAGACAGATTGCGACTTTGTTAAATGTGAACTCGGGCACGAAGGAGAAACAGAAGCCCTCGTCCAGGGAATGGACGCCATTGTGCATCTCGCGGAACTGCCCGAAGAACTAAAAAATGATGAACGGGAAATAGATTTTCAGACGCGGTGTACTTATAACATCATGCACGCAGCAAAAGAAAAGAACGTGCCCCACGTCATCTACATCAGTTCCCTGAGCTTATTCGCGTCCTGCGACCCTAACTGGAACGTCACAGAGGTCTGGGCACCGCGACCCACAACAGAATCGACACCTATGGCGCGCTACCTGGGTGAATTTACCTGCCGGGAATTTGCGCGAGAGCATTCGGTGCGCGTAACGTGCTTGCGATTTGGAGATATAGACAGCGATGGCGACGCGGCATTGACAACAGAAGACGCGGTAAACGCCATTGGGAAGGCACTCGCCACAAACGGACCCATGTGGCAGGTATTGCATGTGCAATCAGACGTTGCAAATGCGCGATTCCCTACAAATCAGGCAAAACAGGTATTGGGCCTTTAATAATGAGGTAAACATGAAAGTCGTAATCTACGGAAGCAATGGCCAGTTGGGACCGCACGTAGTCAAAGCTCTGGAAGGACATGTGGATCTGCGCTTGACAGATCTAGAGCCATTCGACACACCGCACGAAATGATGTCAGTAGATGTATCAGACCCCGATGCGGTCAAGCGCGCGGCAGAGGGCATGGATGCAATCATCAACCTATCGGTCTTGCGCCCCCACCGACAGATCGCGTTTGACGTAAACACAATGGGCTGTTACAACATCATGCGCGCAGCGGTTGAACACAGGATCCCGCGGGTCATCAATACGGGACCGCATTTCACCGTCCAGGGCGCACCTTATGAGGCATTGGATTACAATATCGGTCCCGATGTCCCACCCAAACCCAGCACAAATCTATACGCCCTATCCAAGGGCCTGGGACAAGAAATCTGCCGAATCTTTACCGCGCAGAGCGATGTCTATGTACTGTGTTACTTATTCTACATCTTCTGCTATCACGACGACCTGTCAAGACCCGGACTGAACCGTCCATTCCTGGTAACATGGCGCGATGCATCAGCGGCATTCTTGCCGGGCCTGACCATCGACCTCAAAACACTGCCATCGCAATGCGAAGTCTTCAACATCTTTGCAAACCGACCACATCAGAAGTTCTCAAATGAAAAAGCCAAACGCATTCTGGGATGGCAGCCGAAAGATGACCTGGCGCATACTTATATAAAAAAAATATGACTATACCTGCAATTCATCCGGGGGAACACCTCGCCGAAGAGTTGAGAGAACTCGACCTGAGCGCAGCATCACTCGCACGACAGATTGAGGTACCCGCTAACCGAATCACCGAAATTCTCAACGGACGATGTACAATCACCGGCGATACGGCCTTGAGATTGGCTCATTTTTTTGACACCAGTGCAGAATTCTGGCTAAATTTGCAGAAACTCTATGAGTTGCGAATTGCTGAGGAGAAATAGGCGAGGGTATTAGAGCACTGGCAACACTCAAGAACTGCGAGACTGTGCAGACCTAACCGCACGAAAAGTGAGTGTGAATCGGAGCCGGGATATCGTCAAATGCTGTGAATGAGGTGAGAATACATCACTGAATTAAAGCCTTTCAAACGCAGATGCTTACTGATCATGCTCGCGTGCCGGAATTTGTTAAAAAGACCACAAATGCCTATAATTATGTAACTCGTATTGATTTATGACGGTGCGATTTGACTAGCGGAGACATACATGGCACTTCATAGTGCTGAGCAAAACGTCGCAAACAAGCAACTGTTGAATGCTCTGGTGGCGGATCCTGCTCGCCGCGAAATTTCGCGGATCAATCCTCGCCGTCTCCTGGGGGCGTACTACACCCCCGACGCACTCGCAAACATTTTGGCAACATGGGCACTCGCGCCTGAGAACGGCAATGTCTTGGATCCGAGCTTTGGCGGGTGTGCGTTCCTTAATGCGGCAACGACGATTCTGGCCTCCAGGGGTGTTTCAAAACCCGGCGAGCGAGTATTCGGCGTTGATGTGGATCCGACTTGTATGGAATACGTACACAAGGATCAAAATCTCGTCGAGAAGAACTGCATTATTCGAGACTTTCTCAGTTTGTCTCCGAAGAATATACCCGGGGCACCGTTTCACACCATAATCGGCAATCCTCCCTATGTGCGTCACCACTGGTTCAATGGAACGATCCGAAAGGCAGGCCGGACAGCCATGGCTGCCGCAGGAGTGACACTTCCCGAAACTGCGAGTGCCTGGGCATATTTTCTAATTCACACACTGAGCTTTATCGCTAAGAATGGCCGGCTCGCAATGCTCGTTCCGGAAGCAATCCTTCAGGCTGACTACGCCACTGTCGTCAGGGACTTGCTCACATCCCGTTTCGATCATGTTTGCCTGGTTCACATACGCGACCGTCTGTTTGAAGGCACAGATGAAGCCGTAGTCGCAGTCGCTGCTTCGCAATATGGCGGTAAAAAAGGTACCTTGCGCGTTGAAGCCGTCGAGCACTCTGAGGACCTGGCAGCAGTCCTGAACATCCCAAAAGGCGGGCGTTCTACTTCCCATTTAACAACCCAAAAAGGTCGCCGCATTGACTCACAGACTGTCCAGTTGCTCGGTGAATTGGAGCAGCATTCTGCGACCAAAAAGATCTCCGATGTCGCAACCGTAAGGGTTGGTTTGGTCACCGGTGCTAACAAATACTTCATCCGTAATGCCAAAAATCTGAAACAAATCGGTATTCCTCAAGAGTCTTGGGTACAGTTGGTTTCTCGTACGCGATGGCTATCAGGGCTGGATTTCACCAAAGAAGACCTCCAGGAACTCGTCGAAGCTGACCAACAAGCCATCCTGGTTCGGCCCACGCCAGCGAGCAAAAAAGCTCCCGGCATCAAGCAGTGGATTGACGAAGGGATTAAGGCCGATGTTCACAAGCGATATAAATGCACCATACGAGATCCCTGGTTTCGTGTTGATCCAAAGACCATACCAGACGCCTTCGCTACATGCACCCGTATGGGTGCTCCCCTGCTCGTTCTCAACGAGGCTGGCTGCCGATGCACCAATGCACTCCATGCGATGTATTGGCATTGCAGAAGCGATGCCTTGCCGCCAGCTATCGCTGTGGGGTTCCTCACAAGTGCCGTGAGTGTCTGGGCAGAACTCCACGGACGTCGGTACGGAGGAGGCGTCTTGAAGATGGAACCGGGAACCTTGAATAGAACGCCGGTACCGATAGTTCAGAGTGCAGAAGACGCCTTCGACGAACTGAATAAACTCATTCGAAATGGACGAGAAGCCGAAGCAAGAAAACGGGCGGATGATCTCGTTCTTGGAGATCAATTGGGCTTGCCAAAGAAAGATATTCAGCGGCTACAGCAAGCACACGCCCAGTTGATGACCCAACGCCGACCCACCAGGAATGGAACCAACCATGGCTAAGTTCACTGTTGACACCCACTTGTTCCGAGAACTCGGGGAACTACTGGTCGGACGTGACTCCACAGCCTTGATCGAACTGATCAAGAACGCCTACGACGCAGATGCGACCGAGGTCACTGTATATGGAGAGCGACTCGACAATCCAGAAGAGGGACATATCCTGGTAACGGACGACGGCGTGGGCATGAATACGGAAGCGTTCACGAAAGGTTTTCTGAGAGTTGCTTCGCGTCTGAAGGAGTTGGGCGAGCGGCGGTCCATCCTGTTTCAACGCCGTTACACCGGTGCGAAGGGAATTGGCCGACTCGCTGCTCATAAGCTTGCGAAAAAACTCGAAATTGATAGCGTGCCACAGCTCTCTGAATTGGATGGGACTCGAGAAGCCCTGAACGCCATAATAGATTGGGACAAAATTGAGCAGTACGAAACCCTGGATGAACTTGACTCTACCGATGCGATTCTTCTGGAAACGAAGGCGATACGCAAGAACGCTTGTTCAGGAACAGCACTCCTTCTATCGCGGTTGCGACGAGCCTGGACCAAAAATGAGCGTGCGAGGTTTTTAGCTGAGGTTCAATCGTTTGATCCTCCTTCATTTCTGCGTGAGCCACTCCCGCGATCGGTCATTGAAAAGCCATTGCTGTTCGACACACCAGTTGTACGAGACCAGGGTTCCGATGCTGTTACCTCTCCATTCCAGGTGAACCTTGAAGGAGACTTTGCTGCCGGCGACGACTACTGGACACTTGTTGCGGAAATGGCTCACTGGGTATTGGAAATCCGAACGGACCCCAATAATGGACACATAGGCTTTGCAATTGCGCCTACAAAGAAGAAGTTGAGGGAAAATCCCGAGATTGAGACATTCTATCACTCCATACCCCATACTGCACCCGAGCGCGGCCCGCACTTCGATGCGCGTATTTTGGTGAGAGAGGGAGCCCCCAAACTTACCCGAGACCAGCGGGTATGGGCTACGAACACCAGTGGCGTTCGGGTCTATCTGGAAGGATTTCGCGTCCTGCCGTATGGAGAACCAAAAGACGATTGGCTCTCCATTGACGCGGATTATGCGAGACGCCCCCGGCAGCTCGAAATGCTCAAGGATATTGGACTCGGCGCGGAAGCTTCTGACCGCAATATTGGACTTGTTCGTGCGCCGAGCAACAATTACTTCGGCGCGGTTTTTCTTACCCAAAATCGCTGTCCTGACATGCGACTCCTGGTGAATCGAGAAGGGTTTGTTCCAGAGGCGAGTTTCGAAACCCTAGAGCGGTTGGTCCGGATGGGAATAGACTTCCTGACTCGCGAACGCGCAGCGGCGTCCTACGAGCGGCGTCAACAACGAAGGGAGGACCGGAGTAAGGGTTCTATAAAGGACGATCCCCCTCAGAGTTCCACCGATATAAGTCATGTGACCAGCGAAAATATTGAAGCACCTGTGTTTTTGGAGCGAATTCAGGAAGCAACACATTTAATAAAAAAAGCTGGTGAACACCTTACCGGCGATGACAAAGACGCGACTAATGCGGCTATGCAGAAGTTGGATGAGGTGAAAATACTCGCTGAAGATTATGAAGATTTGATTTCAGAACACATGCTCATGTACGTTCTCGCATCTGTGGGAACTCAGATGGCCGCGTTCGTACATGAGATCAACGCCTTACTCGGAGCATCACAAACCATTGAGCTGGTGCTTGAAGGGGTGCTTGCTGAGGATGGTCTATCGCTTGATGAAAGGCGCAGGTTCAGGCGTACCTTGAACGTCGCGACAGAGCTCAAACGCAGTCTGGAACGTCAAGCCTCTTACTTGATGGACGTCGTGACTGTTGATGCACGCCGCCGCCGGTCTCGCCAACGTTTATGTGAACGTTTCGACGCCGCGGTTCGTCTCGTACAGCATCAAGCAGAACGCCGAGTCATCAAAATTGACAATCAAATTCCACCCGAATTGAGGTCTCCCCCGATGTTTCCCGCCGAGATTACGGCAATATTCGCCAATCTCCTGACAAATGCGGTTAAAGCTGCTGGAGAGGATGGACATATCCTCGCTTCAGCATCCAGTGGAGATGATCAGGTTCGGGTTCGCGTCCAGAACACCGGTACTGCCGTCCAACTTGATGAGGCTGAACGCTGGTTCAAACCCTTTCAGTCAACAACTTCTGAAGTAAACCCCGTGTTGGGCCAAGGAATGGGACTGGGACTGACCATTACACGGAACCTGTTGGAGAACTATGGAGCAGTTGTGAAATTCATCCAGCCAGATAGCCCGTTTGCAACTGCGGTCGAAATAGCCTTGCCAATCAGGAGTTAACTGTAATTATGGAAAATACCGAGAAGCCGTCTATTCTTGTCATTGATGATGAACCTGACAAACTGCGCGATGAATTCAATCTAAGGCTGGGTGACCGCGCAACGACCGATGTAATTCATCCTCAGGATGTAGAAGAAAGAGCGGACCTGAATAATGCTGATCTGGTTCTGGTGGACTATGCGCTGGAATACTGGTCGGAACGGGATAATCTATCGACCATTTCACTCCAGCCAGCAAACGGAATGGCTCTTGCGGTTGTGTTACGAGAGCAAGTGGACCAGAATGAAAAAGACAAATTAACGGCATTTGCGCTATATACGGCTCATCTCAGAGATATTAAGGGGCGATTTTCACCTGAAACTGCTCAACATGTTCTTGCGCGCCTGAACAATCTGGAATGGATATTTTCAAAGACAAACCCTGATAGCTATAACCAGATGCTCCTGCTTGCGGAAGCTGTACGGCGACTACCTGGTCAATGGTCGGAGGATTCGGATGACTCGACTTCGATGGCGAGACAACTTCTCGCTATGGATGAGGACGACGAATCGTTTGAACGCTGCTGGCATGACGTTAAAGATTGCCGGGTGCCAATTGAAGAGTTGTCCGAGGGAGGACACAGTATCCTTTTTATTCGATGGTTACTTCATCAAGTATTGCCGTATCCTTGCTTTCTGTGGGCGGAACACTGGGTTGCGTCGCGTTTTGGGATTTCCATTGAGGCTCTGCGTGAGGTACTGGAGGGAGATAGCGATCTGGCGAAAGACTTGGAGTCCATGCGCTATTCAGGGATTCTCGCGGATTTTTTGGGAGATAGGTGGTGGCGTGGGGCTATTGAGGACTACGCGTGGAATTTAGTAGAAGGATACACGGCTGATATACAACAGTTGCGAGATGCTTTAGCCGAGCGTGCCGGAATGAAACTGAAGTCAATTGACGCCAATCCTGCAGTGGTTTGCGTAGATATGGATTGGCAACCCGCCGACGAGTTCCTATCGCCAATGACTGCCATAACTCTCCACCCAGACCACTGGCCTCCGTTTGCCGATTCAGCCTATATGGACATCAAAATAGTTCGGGATGATCCTATCCTGCTATCAATGGTGGATCCACTTGACCAGTATCGCATCGAGAGTGACGAAGAATAGGACGATGAGAATGGCTGGTTTTCGCTTTCTTTTTCCTGAACTAATCCAAGAGACCCAAGTGCTGACGACCTTGTCAAAGAGGTTCCTTGAACCGAATAGTAGGGAGAAGGTTTTCCCCAGTTTCCTGAGCAATCTCCGAAGCATTGGTAGGAAACCCGAAGAAAGAGTTTATTCTTTAAAGCTTCAATGCCTTCGCACAATACCAAGTGATCAGTACGACAGAAAAGCGGGCAAAGAGATATATGCGGTTATTTCAGGAACTTGGGATTTGCGAAGATTAGGGAGGCGTGAGATAGAATTTTGTGGGATCGCTTCGACGAAGATTGAGTTGTACGCTTCGGACGATCCTGGTAAACGCCTGGCAATGTGGCGCCTGGAACTGGGTGATGAGAAAAGCCCTGGCTGCTATGTCCATGCTCATATTCTTGGAGCATTACCCATTCCCAGACTACCCAGCCTTTTCGTAACTCCGATGAGTGCTATTGAGTTCGTCCTCGGTGAACTTTTTCAGCGTGATTGGGCTCAAGTGGTAGCCAGCGACAATAAAAATGTAAACCGTTGGCGTAACATTCAAACAGATCGGCTTCAGAAGTTGTTTGCCTGGTACAAAGACCAAATAGAGAACGCGGATTCCTCTCCGTGGATGGCATTAAAGAAGGCGAAGCCAGAAGACGGCATGTTCCTCCCAAAATCCAGAAGACGGAGATCGTGAAAATTTAGTTAGTGCCACATCGTGTCGTGCACAGACCAATCAAAATCGCTGACTGATTGGTCTTATTTTTTGTCTAATTGTCTTTACACTCAAAAACGCCATTGCAAACCCCTGTTTTCACGCTTAAATTGCAGATATTTGTTAGTTCGTATTTCCACACATCTACTGCCATTTTTCACCAATAGTCACAACTCCTGTCACAAGGAGGAAAACAACATGAAAATCCGACCCGACCTCGTCCCCGAGACCGAGCGGAACAACTTCGAAGTCATCCAGCTCACGGATGAAACGGTCCCCTCATCACACATCTACATGGAAGCGCAGATCTTCACACCCGATTCCCAGCGGCTAATCATTCACCGATCTGCGCATCCCCACGGCTCTGATCCCAAGGACCCCGAACACCAGTTTCTCGTCTGCAATCTCGAAGACCATTGCAGCTTAACGCCCATCACCACCGAACTCGGAACCACGGGACCATCCATCTCCCCAGACGGCGAATGGCTTTACTACTTCGTCAACGAAACAGAACCTGGAGGCGGACGCCTAACGCTCAAACGCGTCAAAATGGACGGAACAGAACGCAACACCATCTATGTCCTGGATCACGCGATCCCGGACACCGACTTCAGGTTGAGCCGACCGTATCCCCTATCGACAATCTCATCCGACGGCAAGCGCATCGCCATCTCGGGATTCCTCGGCGACGGCAAAACCGCAGGCGCGCCCTGGGGACTCCTCGTCTTTGAAATTGAGAACCCATCCGTACGTCTGATCTTTCACGGATCCTCCTGGTGCAATATCCACCCACAATACACGCGCCAAACAGACCCTGTCGCTTCCCATGACATCATGATTCAGGAAAACCACGGCAACACCGCATCAATCGACGGCAGCATAGAAACGCTCGTCAGCGGGCGAGGTGCAGACATCCACCTGATCCGGGATGACGGCACGGCACTGCGCGACTTCCCATGGGGCAGGGACGGAAACGAATTCTGCCAGGGGCATCAATGCTGGCAGGGACAAAGCGACATCGCCATCACCAGCACGAGCACACGCGAACCCGCTGAAAGACAACTCATCGCAGGACGCGCTGCGGATCACATTGGGGATGAAGGCATCAACACACCGGGCGGATGGCGAAACGACCTGTCCCGATCCTTCGACGCGCCCGACTTCTGCCACTTTGCAACAGACATTGACGGGAAGCGGTTGATCACGGACGCAGGTCCAATAGATGCGGGCGGCGCGGTCTGGCTATTCGACCTCCCCGAAGAAGAGGAAGACGCGCTCGCAAATGCGCGGAAAGTCGCAGACCCCGGATCTTCCTGGCAAAAACACACGCACATCCATCCTTTCCTCTCCCCGGATGGACAATCGGGCTTCTTCAACTCCGATGAAAACGGCATATTACAGGCGTATATGGTGCGCGGTTGGTCTTAAACAAGGCAAAAAGGAGGTACCAAATTGATTCCCCGACAAGTGCTATTCGGCAACCCAGAAAAATCCATGGCTCGGATCAGTCCCGACGGCGCGTATCTGAGTTACCTCGCGCCAGTGGATGGCGTCTTGAACGTCTGGATCGCCGCAGTAGAAGATCCCGACTCAGCCAGACCGATCACCAGAGACGAGGAACGCGGCATCCGCCACTACGACTGGACCTATGATGGGCAGCACATCCTGTACTACCAGGATGCCAGGGGCGATGAAGACTGGCACGTGTACGCGACGAATATCACCACGGGCGAGACCCGAGACCTGACGCCCTTTGAAAAAGTCAACTCGCAGATTCTTTCGGTCAATGAAAAGACGCCCAACGAGATCCTGATCGGCATCAACACCCGCAATCCGCAACTGCACGACGTCTATCGCATCGAACTCTCCACTGGCGAGCGGACCCTGATCGAAGAAAATCCGGGCTTTGTCTCTTACCTGTTCGACAACGATGATCGCACGCGCTTTGCCATGACGTTTTCGCCGACCGGGGGACAGGTGATCCTCCAACGGGACGAGAGCAACCAGTGGCAACCTTTCCTGGAGGTTCCCAACACCGACGCCCTGACGACCGGGCTGACCGGCTTCGACAAGTCAAACCAGATCCTCTATATGATCGACAGCCGCAAGCGAAACACGGCTGCCTTGTTCACCCTCGATCCGGCGTCCGGCAAACAAGAACTGGTGGCCGAGGACGACCGCGCGGATGTGGGCGGGATGCTGGTTCATCCGACAGAGAAACACGTACAAGCCGTGTCGTTCATTTACGACCGCAACCGCTGGCATGTGCTGGACCCGGCGATACAAGAAGACATGGATTACTTGCACTCGGTGGAAGACGGCGAATTGTCGATCACCAGCCGCACGCTCGACGACCGCTTGTGGATAGCGGCCTACGCCCTGGACAACGGGCCGGTCAAATACTACCTGTACGACCGCACCGGGAAGCAGGCGAATTACCTGTTCAGCAATCGCACGGACCTGGACGAGTACCAACTCGCCAGGATGCACTCCCTGACCATCAAATCCCGCGACGGGTGGGATCTGGTCAGCTATCTGACGCTTCCCCCCGACAGCGTCCCCGACGGCGAGGCTCGACCGAGCAATCCGGTACCGCTGGTTTTGCTGGTTCACGGAGGTCCCTGGGGGCGCGACGTCTGGGGCTATGATTCGCAGCATCAATGGCTGTCAAACCGCGGTTACGCCGTGCTGAGCGTCAACTTCCGCGGCTCGACCGGCTTCGGCAAAGAGTTCATCAACGCTGGCAATGGCGAGTGGGCTGGCAAAATGCACGACGACCTGATTGACGCTGTCAATTGGGCGATCCTTGAAAAGATCACGCAACGCGACCAGGTGGCGATTATGGGCGGCAGCTACGGCGGATACGCGACCCTGGTCGGGCTGACCTTCACCCCCGATACATTCGTCTGCGGCGTCGATATTGTCGGCCCGAGCAACCTCGTCACATTGCTACAAAACGTGCCGCCTTATTGGGTTCCGATCTTGCCAATGATGAAAGACCGCGTAGGTGACTGGACAACAGAAGAGGGCCAGAAATCCTTACTGGCCAAATCGCCGCTTGCGCGCGTAGATCAGATCCAGCGGCCTCTGCTAATCGGCCAGGGTGCCAACGACCCGCGCGTCAAACAAATCGAATCCGATCAAATTGTCGAGGCGATGAAGCAAAAAAACATCCCCGTGACCTACGTGCTTTATCCGGATGAAGGGCACGGATTCGCACGGCCAGAAAACCGCTTGTCGTTTTACGCCGTCGCTGAGGCGTTCTTGTCCGAGCACCTGAGCGGACGGTTTGAACCGGTCGGAGAAGACTTTCAAGGATCAAAAATTCAGGTGCCAGAGGGCGCGGACCAGGTCCCTGGACTCCAGGCGGCTCTGGCGTAAATGAGAACCACATGACAATCTCCCTCGACCCCATCCGCGACGATTTGATCGCCTGGGCGGAATCCCTCCACCTCCCGGACACGGGAGCCTTTCGCAATGGCGATGCACCCGCGCCCAGCCTTCCGAGTACCCTCTTCATCACCTATATTCTGTACAGCATGAACGCGCTCGACGCAGTCGCGCTTGACCGCGCAAAATGGATTGCCTGGATCCAATCACAACAGAGCGAACAGGACGGGACCTTTGTCTTCCCACCTTCAGACAGGCGGGGGATCGCATTCTGGAACGCAGTTCGCGCACTCAACATGCTGGATGCTCAGGTCCTGCGATCCCCCGACAATCAGCGCGGCGCAACAACCGTCGCCGGACTTCGCCAGTGGTTCAAAACGTGGAAATCATCGGGCCACACCCATCACGAAGTGCTCGCACTCGCGCCCATGCTCGTCAGCCATCCAGACCCCGCCTGGATCCAGGCTTTCTTCGAAGAACTCGCCGCACAACAGCACCCTGCGCTTGGAACATGGCCCGCTGAAGGACCTACCAACATCAGCCGCACATTTGCCTACAGTCTGATCTATACGGGCATGGACAAACTACCGCCGCAAGCTGAGAAAATCGTAGATGCCATGCTAATTCTCCAGGAGAAGAACGGCTTCTGGCATGGACGCCCCAACTTTTCAACGATGGACGCGGTCTATCTGCTATCGCGGCTGCCAAAAGCGACCGGGTGGCGCAACAGGGCGTTCTGGCAATGCCGCGTGATCGAAGAAGCATTGGCTGATCAGGGTAAGGCATAGAAACAGCCTGAACATATTTTTTTATTATAACACATGCTATATGCCTATTGATATTCACTCGACCATAAAATATATTGCGATAATATAGAGAGATACTGGGGAAATTATGAGGTGGAGGTCATGGAGATTCGCGTTGCGCTATAGCTCCAGGGTCCCTCGCTGCTAAGGAGTCTCAACATGACGACAACAGCCATGCGTTTCTTCAACACCGCCGGCCCCATCGATGCGGAGATACACTACCACATCCCACCTCTGGCGCGTCTCGATGTCGATGATCTTCTGCTGCTCATTCAGCAGCGGAAGTACTTCGTCCTGCACGCGCCTCGCCAGACCGGCAAGACCTCCGCGCTCCTCGCGCTGAGAGACGATCTCAATACCAGCGGCGAGTTCCGCTGTGCGTACGTCAATGTCGAAATCGGACAAGCGGCACGGGAAGACGTGGCCGCGGCCATGCAGGCGATTCTCAGTGCGCTGGGTCGTGCTGCACGCCACACACTGGACGACCTGTTCGTCTCTCAAGTCTGGCCCGGCATTCTCGATGGTGCCGGACCCAACGACGCACTTGGGGAGACCCTGGCCCAATGGGCCGAGTCGGATGCCAAGCCGCTGGTGCTCATGATTGACGAGATCGACGCGCTGGTCGGCGACACCCTGCTGTCCGTGCTGCGGCAATTGCGCGCTGGCTACCCGGAGCGTCCGAGACGATTTCCGCAGAGCGTGATCTTGTGCGGCGTGCGCGATGTGCGTGACTACCGCATCCAGTCTTCCGCCGAGAATGCCATCATCGCTGGTGGTAGTGCCTTCAACATCCGCGCCGAGTCCCTGCGCCTGGGGGACTTCTCCCGCGACGACGTCGAATCGCTGCTGGAGCAACACACCGCAGAGACCGGACAGGCATTCGCCGAGGAGACGCGCGCCGCGATCTGGGAACTGACTCAGGGCCAGCCATGGCTGGTCAACGCGCTGGCCTATGAAGCCTGCTTCAAGAACAAGCCCGGACGCGACCGCAGCCAGTCAATCACCGCCGACGCCATCCAGAACGCACGCGAACAGTTGATCCTGCGTCGCGAGACCCACCTGGACCAACTCACCGACAAGCTCCAAGAGGAACGGGTGCGCCGGGTAATCGAACCGCTACTAAAAGGATCGGATGAAGCTGGCTCATTCGCCGACGACGACCTGCAGTACGTACGCGACCTGGGCCTCGTGCGTGCCGACAATCCAATTGCCATTGCCAACCCAATTTATCGCGAGGTAATCCCGCGCGACCTCACCTACACCACCCAGGCGGGCTTTCACCATGACCCGACCTGGTACATTGATGCTA
>JAGWBW010000016.1 GCA_021295695.1 Candidatus Latescibacterota bacterium | reverse complement strand
TCTGGAAGAATTCCACATCCGGTGGGGAATCGGGAACATCGAACCCGGCGTTATACACAAATTGAGCGTGATCGAGGTGCCGAAGCATGGCTTCTTCGCCCCGGGCCAGTCTCTGTTTTCTTTCATCATCGCCCACGTTTCCAAAGTTGAACGACCATTGAATCATATCGTGTGGATAGCCGGTTTCCGTATTTGAAGCCATATCTGCGGCTGAACCGAATCCATAGACTACCACCACTTTGGCCTTATCGCCGGGCGCGAGGTTATAAGGTCCCCAGATCTGGTCGCTCCACTGCATCTGTTCCGACGGCGGATCGGGTGTGTTAGGCCCTGTGAAGATGTCGTATTGATCTGCCATACTCACCGATCCGCGCGTTGGATCGCGGTGTACCAATGCGAAAGCGGATCGCCTTGCGGATCTACAAATCCCTCTGCTGCGTCTGCTGCGTTGAAGGTGTGACTCGGCCCTGCGTTGCGGAATGCCAGCGGAGCCATAAACTGGTAGGCCAGCGCGATCGGCGTTCCTTCGGGCCGTGCCGTGCTATTTGGAAAGTCGCCGCCGCCGTTTTCGAGGTCTCTGTAATACGGGTCGCCCGTATCTTCCTCAAAGCTGGCGTTGGTATTTCCATCCCACTGGTAGTTGATGAATTTTCCCTGGAACTGAGAGGCAGACAGTCCACTGAGGGGGTTTGGCATAAAATTGGGCGACTCGGTGTATTTGTACCAGTCGTCCATTCCTCCCGGCGCACGCCGATACCGCACCAACCCGCCTTCGTGTCCCCAGCGATACGATGTGCCGTGGTTGTTGACATAAAATGTATTCATCACCCCGAAATACGTATCGTTCAACTGCTTATTCCCGCGATTTTCGAACTCGAGTTCGAGGATAAAGAAATCGTCAAAATCCTGATGGCTATAGGAATGCGCTTTTCGCGTGACCCACACATCGTGCCTGGTTGACCACTGCGAAATGTGGACCTCTTCTCCCGCCGTCTGCACGGGTGGATAAATGCTGTAATCGAAGTTGTGAATCTCGTAAGGGCGGCTCTGTGTGCGATCCACACTTTGGGGCGATGCGCCATCCCACCAGTTGGACTTCACCATGCCGGGATTCACACCCCGGTCGGGCACGACGGTCTGGACGCCCCAGGCCGCCTCTTTCTGGTTCTGAATGTCGTAAATTTGCGGTTCGACATCTTCGGTGGGTGTGCGCGGGCCTGTTACCGAGACAAATTTTTCGCCGTCAACATTGGTCAACACCAGCACGCCTTCTCCGGCCGAGTGCATGTTCGATTCTGTTTTCTGCTCGGCGTGTCCCCAGCCCTTGCTGCCCCAGTATTCCTCGAACTCCTCTGTCCCCAGCAGGGCATACAGGGCATACGTATTGCCCGGGTAGGACATCCGCATCATCACGCGACCCGGCGTTACATGGTAATGCATGCCCGAGGTACCCCAGTTTGTAAACGAGAGCCAAACCAGGGAGCGGGTCATGTGTCGCGCTGTTGAGTAGGGAACTTGTGCCGTGGATTGCAACGCGCTGGCAAGCACCAGCCCCACCGTTAGCAGCCCCAGGCACATCCATTTTTTTACGTGATCACTGTACATGGAGAATACTCCTCCTGATTGTTGGCATGACCGCGCAATATGTGTGCGGCCATGCCATCGACTAAGTGTGACTAGAACTTGAATCGCGCACCCAGCACAATTGACCGGGGACGTCCCAAACCGTCGTTGTACCGCGTTAGTTCAGCTATATCGCCAAATTGATCGAACTTACCATCGCCCGGCGGCGGTAGGCTCAGTCCGTACTGAATCGTGCGAAAACCGGTCGATAGGTCATCCCGTTGTCCGAAGAAATTTCTCACTTCGACAAAGGCGGTTGCCAATGCGGTCTCGCCGATGTTGAAATCCTTTTCTGCACTCACATCGGTCACAGTGGTCACCGGCCTGTTTCGACGCTGCGCGGGTCCAATTGGCGGCGAGTAGTTCCAGGGGCTTCCGGTCTGCATCTGCCAGATCAGCGTTGCCCGAAGGCCAGCCAGTGGTTTGATGTGGTAATCTGGCGGCGAAGAAAAGAGGAGTTGAATGCTGGCAAAATTGCGCCGGTCCAGGCCGCCATCCAGGCTCGGAATGCTGTAGGAGCCGACATTGAAAGCATAGAGTCCGGGCACAATCACCACTGGCTGTTCCCAGAACCCGCTGAACTTGGGTACTTTATCATCCGCCAATTTTTTGTAGCCCCGGGCAATGTCGTCCGCCAACGCGGCCAGCGATGCCCGTTCTTCGGCAGTGGGTGCGCGGGGAAATTCCTGCCCGGTGTTATCAAATGTCACACCGGCAAAGTATAGATCGCTTTTCACAAACTCGCCCGTCGCCACATAAGTCCAGTCCTGAGCGCGTCTGCCGCCCTGGTGCGACTTGGCCCAGTTCAAATTGTAGGCCACGTTGAACGCGATCATATCTTTGAACTTTTTCGAGAACGACAACTCGAACCCGCGCGAGGTGGAAAACCGCCGGTTCCACTGGCCGTGGTCATACGCCGAGTTTTTCCCCCTAAACGGATCGTGGACGTAATTGTCCGAGTCGCCCTGCCTCCCCTCCTGATCTTTGTAGAAAGACGTGAGGGCTATGACGTACGGTCCGGCAAAGTTCCACTCGAAACCCACTTCAAACTGTGTCGTCTTTTCGGGCTTTACATCGACATTGCCAAAATCTGCGGCCAGCGGATAGGTCAGCGCGTTCATGATTTCATTCTGTTCAATCACCCCGTCGCCATCCACATCCCGGTCTGGCCCCGAGGCCGAGAACAACCGCGTGTAGAGGTTCTGCATGTCAAAAAACTGGTGGAATTGTCCTGTGAAAAACCGGATGAACGAACGGTCTGTAATCGGATGAGAAATTCCGATGCGGGGGCTGAACGCCTTCTGAGTGGGTGAATCCACGATGGGCACATTTCGCCAGCGCGTCAGCGAGTTATAATGGAACCAGAGCGGGTGGTCCATCGCGCGGCCAAAAGAATCGCCCGGATCGAGGAGGTCCGCTCGGAAACCCAGGTTGACTACCAGGCCCTCAAATTCCATTTTGTCCTGAACATAGGCCGCGTAGGTGATCGGGTTGAAGCCTTCCATCCCGATAATGGGATCGCCCTTGCCCACCAGACGGATTTCGCGGTTGCGAGAGGTTTCGAAAAGCTCTTCGTGCTGGTAGATGTCGTAGCGAATAATTTCAAATCCCGCTTTTGCGAAATGCCCTTTGTGCAACTGGCTGCTCAGGTCGGCTTTCAGAAGCATGCGGGTTCGGCGGGCGTACTGAAATGCGTGGATATTCCTATCGACGAAAAATCCCTGCGCGTCCCGCGTCACATCTTCGGTCACTGCCGGCACATCGGACGTATCTTGCGCTGTTCGCTGATAGGAAATCCGAACATCGTAAAATGTTTTCGACGAAAGCGTGTGTGTGAGTACTCCGTACACAACTTGATCGGTCCTGGGATTTTTGCCCGCACCATTGCCGGATAGGAACAAATTATTGCCAGTTTGCCCAATGCCGCGAATGCCTCCGGCCGGTGTGTCGGCGGTTTCAAAGCCGGTGTTAATGTCCCGACCGCCGTCGTGGAAGATGTCTCTATAGACCCATGTTCCACCTGCCTTGAACTTCATATTGCCCGAAGGGCGATATGTGATATTGGCCGAGGAATTGAAATTTTTTGGCTCTGAATCGGTTGGATTGGGATATACGGGCGCTCTTCGGGAGGTGGTGCCGCCCGTGAAAAATCCGATGTTCGGTGTGATCGGTCCCGAGATATTGGCTTCGAAGAGATGCCCCAACTTTTTGTCGTAATCAGTGCGCTTCCCGGAATGAATGCCGCTGTAATCGGCGCGGCCTTCTAGCAAGGGGCTGTCATAGACATTGCTACCCCAGTGCTTTCGCCCCGGCAGGGTCAAGCGGTACTCGCCTAATCCGGAATACCGGTCTTTATTTTCGCGGCTTACCAGGCTGATGACACCGCCCTGTGCATTCCCATATTCGGCATTCATGCCGCCATTATAGACCGACACTTCCTGTATGGCGCCCCGAGATACGCTGTTGACCTGCGACATCGTGACATTATCCAGACCGTCGTTATTTGCCAGCCGAATGCCATCGATTTCGACCATGACTTCGTTGTTGCCACGCCGCCCGCCGACTCGGCTCGCGCGAATCCGCAGGTTGCCGTCCAGCGAGACACCGGGTTGGAGCATAATGACTTCGGCTGTAGAGCGCGCCAGTGGCACATTCTCCACATCCTCAATGCCCACCACGTACCGCGTCACGGTTTTATCTACTTCTACGGGAGGGCGCTCGGCCACCACCACCAATTCACCCAGTTCGACAGCGGCTTCCTGAAGTCTGAACTCCACGGTGGTCGTCAGGTCCGCTCGCACCGCAATATTTTGCAAAATCTCTGCATTGTATCCCACCAGAGACGCTTCCAGCTCGTACAGGCCTGGCTCGACTGACAGGATCAGAAAATAGCCTTCTGAGTCGGCTGTTGCGCCGCGTTGCGTGCCTTTTATCAGCACATTGGCGCCCGGTAGCGACTCGCCCGAGGCGTCTTTGACCGTACCGTTGATTTTACCTACTGTACCGGCCATGCCCTCTGAGGGCCAGAAGCCAAATAGTGCCAGCAGAACATAGGCCAGACGTAATTTGTACCTCATATCTCGATCTCCTTTCCTCAATTGGCGAAATAGAACTTGATCCGCGCGCCGCCGTTAAACTTGTGAAAGGGGTATGCTTTTTCCAGCCCCCAAGCTTCCATGGATCGCGTCTCTCCCCAGATAATATGGTATTGTCCGCGAATATCGATGGCGACGGACTGTGAGGCAAAATACTCGATACCGAATCCCAAACTCACGCCGGGTTCTGTGCGGACATCTTCTGCTGGTCGCAACAAAACGTTCGGATCAATGGTCGTGCCGCTTTGCCCTGGATAGATCAGCCCGCTCATCTTGTTTTTGAAGTGGTAGAAGCCCGCGCCAATGAGGAGATACGGTGCTCCCCCACCCGATTCCAACTTCTCACCACCTCTGTTGAAGTGATAAAGAAAGTTCGCTGATAGGCTTGCCCACACCATCTCTGAGTTGGCATTTGGGCTGTTGTAGCTTTGCCCATCGCCTCCAAAGAGAAAGCTCCTTTTTTCTAAATCTCCGGAATTGTATTTGGTGTATTGACCGTCCAGTTCAAACGTCCAGGTGGCGTTCTTGGCGTTTACAATGGACGCCCCCACGTTGATCCCGCCGGAAGGAAACCAGCTATTCAGCGCGAATAGTGGCACCTCGTAATTGGCTACAACGCCCATTCCCCATGTGCCGTCAACTTCCGACTGACCTGTACCCGGTATGAAAAACAACAGCGTCAGGCACAAAAAACTAACTTTTCCATATTTCATACGCCCTCCTCCTCTGCGATTTAATGCATTTGAAAAACACATCTGTTTTTAATCTATAGGCACAACTCCTTTCGGACCGCGGGTGAATTGTGATGGCGATTAAAATGACTCATTTTGTTTTTAAATCGAGTTAATATTTAAATTATATTAATATCCAAATTAAGGTAGGTCAATAAAAAACGGTGGCGGTTTAAATCTATTTTTATAAACAAAAACGCCCTGGCAATAATACCAGAGCGTTTTTGTTTTTTCCTTGTGAAGTTGGCGACTTATTTGGTCAAAAATGGCTCACTTGTCGCTACGAGCATGACCAGGTCTTTCAAGCCATAACCCTGTGTTTTCAAATCGTGTACGATGCGATCCACTTCGGGGCGGTCGGTGGCTTCCAATGTGCGTCCGGTCGCGTAGGTGAGCATTTTTTCGGTCAGGCATTGGGCAAATTGATCTTTCTTTTGCATGAGGATCTTTTTAAAGCCCACAAGGCCGTCGAACTTGCTGCCATCTGCCATGACATCTGATGCATCTATTTTTGGTTTCTTGGGACCGTAACCATATCGCCACGCGCCTATGGGGTTGTAATTCTCCAGTGCAAAGCCCAGGGGATCGATGTGGCGATGGCATTCGTTACAGGTGGCGATATTGCGGTGTTTTGCCAGTTGCTGGCGGATTGTCGTCGATCCCCGGATGTCGGGTTCGATCGGCTCGATATCGGGTAGTGGGGGCGGGGGTGTTATGCCCAATATATTTTCTAATACCCATACCCCGCGCACTACGGGTGAGGTTTCAATTCCATTGGAGGTCGCCGTCAATACACTGGCGTGTCCCAACAGGCCACCGCGTTTGGGGTCGTTGAGTTTTATTTTCTGAAATTCCCTGCCTTCTACGCCTTCTATGCGGTATAACAAGCTCAGGTCGCGGTTGACGAAGGTGAAGTCCGAGTCGATGAAATGCGCGATGCTCATGTTTTCGTCGAGGATGTGATTAAAAAAGGCGTGGGTTTCTTTTTTGATCGCGTCTTCGAGATTCGCCTGATAGTACAGACGGAAATTGCGCGGGTCGGGGGGCATTTCGCCGATTTTGTACAGGGCTAACCAGCGTTCTGTGAAGTTCTCTACAAATGCCTGTGCCTTTTTGTCTTGTAACATGCGATCAATTTGCGTGCGCAAAACGTCTGGTTTGTGCAATCGCTTCTTTTTGGCCAGCTTGAACAATTCTTCATCGGGCATGGATGACCAGAGAAAATACGAGAGTTTGGACGCGAGTGCGTAGTCGTCTAATTGGCCTTCGTTTTCGTAGAGATAGAGAAAGTTGGGCGAACACAAGATGGCTTTTAAGCCCATTTTGATGGCCTGCACGCGCGAGGCGCCGGTTTTCTCGTGGTGTTCAACCAGTTGCAGGATGTGCGCGATTTCACTGTGTTTGGCCGGGCGGCGATATGC
Organism: Candidatus Latescibacterota bacterium; assembly: GCA_021295695.1. GTDB lineage: Bacteria > Latescibacterota > UBA2968 > UBA2968 > UBA2968 > VXRD01. The sequence continues at coordinate 20,768 of JAGWBW010000016.1, read as the reverse complement.
GCGTGTTGCAAAGTGCGTCAGAACATCGCGCGGTTTGACTTTGTTGAGATCGCGCTTGCCAAAGATGCTCGTGTGCGAAGGCGGGGGCCACTGTCCGTGCAAGGGACCTTCGATTTCGACTTTGTATATGCGAATGCTCGGTCCCAGATAATTCATGACTGCGACTTCGGTTTGCCGGCGTACGAGTTCTTGATCTTCCCGTTGAGACAGTTTGCGCCGGTCCGTTTTGTCGTAGAGTTGAGGATGGTAACGCCTCAGAAGGCCTCGCCAATAAAGTGTGACGGGTCCGTTTGGATAGGTGACGCGCGGCATATAGGACTCATCCAGCCAGAGTTCGCGTTCATAATCGCGGGGTTGTCCATCTGCGATCATTTCAAATTCGGCCAATGATACATCCGATGTGTTGCTCTGTTGCAGGTCGCCATAACGCCCGGACGCGGCGACAATGCCCATGCGCATGGGTTCATTTTCATCTGTTCGCAGGGCTTTGTCATAGGGGTGTTGCTGGTTGTGTGCAGATGCGCGAACGCGAACGCGGTACATTCCCGAATGCGGTACGCCTTTTCGGAATCTGTCGATGGACATATATCCCCAGCGGTCATCGGGACGGCGGAATATCTCGTCGTACCCCTGTTTTAAGCGGCGGCTCGCCGGTGTCAAAAATCCACCGCCTCCGCGCATGATGGGAAAGGTAAATTCATGAGTTTTCACTTCTGGCTGGGGGGCGGGCAATACGGCGCGTTCTACGATTTGATCGGCTGCATCGAGATATTTTTCGACCAGAAAATCCGACATGACGAGGGTTTTGCCGATGTTGTCAAATCCGTGTTCTTCATCGTCCTGGGGAAATGCATCTGTGGGGTCAAACATGGTCATGTCCAGATGCAATAGGTCCCTAATGGTATTGCGGTATTCTTTCCGATTCAAGCGGCGCAATACGGTCTGTCCGCCCGTGCTTTCTTCTGTTTCGTGATGCGCTTTTAGCGCGGCGGTAATCCAATCGATCACGGGTTTCATTTCTGCCAGTTCGGGCTGCGGTTCTTCATAGGGCGGCATTAAGCCGAGATTTAACATGTCGGCGATATTTTGCCATGTGAGCAAAACATCTTCATCGTGAAAATTTAACGTGAGGGTGTCAAACCGCAGATCTGCTTTTTGAAGCTCTGCGCCGTGGCACTTATAACACCGCTGCGCCAAAAATGTCCGCACGGTATTTTTGTATGTCGCATCCCCTTCTGCCCATGCAGTCGCTGACGACAACATGCCAATCAGGAGGAATAGAACGCTTTTTTTCATTTTTATTCAAATCCTTTTAGCGTACCGGTGCTCTGGCCGAAGTGATCGATTTCCAGTCCAAAATTTTGCAACATCGATACGTACAAATTGCTCAATGGTACGCGCTTGGGCTTTGCTTCTGGAAATACTATGTGTTGCCCGTGTTTAAATCCGCCACCCGCGAGCAAGATGGGCAGGTTTTTGTTGGAGTGCGAACTGCCGTTGCCCATGCCACTGCCGGATAATACCATGGTGTTGTCAAACAGGGTTCCGCCGGCGGGGTCTTCAATGGCTTTGAGTTTGTCAAAGAACAGGCCCAGGTGTTTCATCTGATATCTTTCAATTATTGTCAGGCCTTCCATGAGTTCGGGCAATTTGCCGTGGTGCGAGTATTTGTGGTAATTCGTGTTCAAGCCCAGGTCCGTGGTTTTGATTCCCATGCCCACTTCCAGGGTTGCAATCCGCGTGGAGTCCGTTTGCAGTGATAGGGCAATGAGGTCGTACATCAAGGGCAAGGTTTCGACAAAGGGGCCATTTTCCGGCATGTCCATGCTGACCTGGGGTTTGGGTTTGTCCAGCCACGCCTTGGACATGCCCAGCTTTTTCTCGACTGTGCGTACAGAGGTCAGATATTCTTCCAGTTTTTCCCGGTCTCTTTGTCCCAGTTTGCGCTCGAAGGATCGCGCTTCTCCCATTACGGCGTCCAGGATGCTGCCGTGTTGTTCGAGTGCGATTGCACGTTGCTCTTTTTCTTTTGCGGTCGTATCTACAAATAGTGCCTGGAATACTTTTTGGGGATTGTTAATTGGCGGCACGCGCACACCCGTGCGCGTCCAACTCATTTCGCAGTGGCCATTGATGCTTACATTCAACGAGGGGAACCGCGTGTTGACGCCCACAAATTCCGCGGCTTTTTGATCGATGCTGATGTTGCCTTCGGGCATCATTTTGGCGTCTTTGATGCGGATGCCGCTCAAGAATGTATGCGCGGTGCGGTGTCCGCCGGTTACGCCGTGGTCCAGGTTGGAGAAGATTGTAAAATCTCGTTGATGCGCTGATAGGGGTTGCAGGAGTTGGGGGAGTGTGTAATTCGCGCCGCTTCCTGTTGGAAAGAATCGCTCGGGGATCATCCCAAAGGGGTTGCCAATGCATACCAACCGTTTTGCGGCCTGTGCGCGGGCAAGCGCAAATGCCTGACTCGCAGCCCGCCCCACGGGGATCATGGCGTCTAAAAACGGCAAGGCCAGACAAACACCTGCACTTCTGAGAAATGTGCGCCGATTCAGTGATTTCATGGGTGGCTCCTTGTTTTTACATTTATTTACATTATTTACATTTATTTACACTATTATAATGATTACGAACTACGGTATATAAATAACGAAAATTGTGGTCTGTGACAAGAAAAATTATACAGGGTCTAAGAACATTACACGCTTATGCAGGTGCTTTAGATTCATTAAAACCAGGTGACCGAAACGCAGAACGTCGCAGGACATTGTTGTTTATTTTTCTTGATTGAAGTAAATTTTTGGGACCTATACTTTTCTGGAGGCGTTTTTACTTGAGATAGAGACTGTTTTTTAAAAAAAGGAAATTATTATGCGTATCGCGACGGTATTTTTGAGTTTTATGATCGCAGTTTTTGATATACACGCCAGCGAGATAGACCTGCCACCGCGCGGAGAGGGGTCATTGGCTTTTGAGATAGATGTGTGCAGTTTTCGATATCGGGACCGCGAGGGATTCGAAGAAGTGATATTGAGGTTTCCGGTGGCGCAATTTGCATTTTTGAGGCAAGATTCGGGGATTTATCTCGCGCGGTACAAGCCTTCGTTACGGGTCTTAAACGGTGCCGGAGAGGTTGTGCAACAGGTGGAGGCGGAAAGCAGGCTGACAGCCGAATCGCTGGAAGCCACGGTCGATACAGACCGCATGGTATATGACATGGTGCAGGTGCGCCTGCCCACAGGTCGCTATCGCGGGGAACTGACCTTGAGTGACTTGCAGGCCGATCGGGCGGGATTGGCGGTATTTTCTCTTGATGTGCCCGCTTACGATCCCGGGAAAATAGGCATGAGCGACTTGTATTTGTCCTCTGGATTCAACCCACAGGGGGCTGGAGAGCGCCTTGAGATGTTCCGCAAAGACGGGCGGTTAATACTGCCCAACCCGGCGCGGCAATATCGGCGGGGAGATCCGCTTTACATGTATTTTGAGGTGTATTATCTGGGCTATCAGAGCCACCGGGTTGAGATGCATATAGAAGACCGATACGGACATCGCCTCTGGCGCGATCAGCGGTCATTTCCCGGGTATCGAGGTGAAGTCAAATTCGCCGAGGGCATTCCCACCCATGGACTGCTGCCGGGGACATATACGTTGCGGGTTCAAGTGGTAGCCGGGCGGGATACATTTGTATCGGCCCGAAAATTTGAGGTGATGGGTGAGACGCTTGTTCCGGCTTCGGGTTTTGACGATCGGCGAGCAAAAACAGCGCAGCATTTATTAAAACGGTTTGGGGGGTCCGAGGTTGAAGCCACTTATACTGGCCTGGGGCGCGCAGATCGCGCGGCGTTCCTCTACGGATTCTGGATGGATCGCAATCCGATTGTGGCGCGGTCGTATTACAGCCCGCTACTCGGTTTTGGTGCGCCTCCTGACCTGAATGGGGCGATAATCACAGCCTTGGGCAGGCGCAAAGAAATGGCAAAACATATCGATCCGCGCTATGCGGCCCGACAGGTGTTGCCGGATACGGCAATGGCGCGGGCGGCTCTGGAGGTCCTTGATGAGCTTCTCGATGAAGATGGAAACGATTTGATGGGACGAGCCGCGCAGGGGTATGCCTATTTGTTTGCGAGCAATTTACCATACTCAGAACGGACGTTTAACTCGGCATTGAACGCAGGTGGGGTATTGCCCGAAGTGTACAACGGTGTGGGGATATCCCACATGGGACGCAAGCGGTGGGACGAAGCCGTGGTGGCTTATGATCAGGCTCTCGCCCTCCGCCCCGACTGGAAACCCGCGCAGGTCAACCGCGCGCTTGCCCGGTTGCTCGGAGGCAAACAGCGGGCAGAAGACGCCTTGAAGGAGGCGATTGAAGTCTATCCACATCATCCTGAGTTGTTGTATTTGCTCGGACGGGTATTTGAACGCGAGGGTAAGATCGAAGCTGCCGAGAAAGCCTATACCCGACAGGTTGTGGTAAACCCGATGCACGCGCGGGCGCGATTCGATCTGGGGCGAATATGGTTGAAGCAGGGGCAACGCGCAAGAGCGACGCGCGTGTGGCGTGAACTGATGGACACGCGGCCCGAACTGCGTGCGGAATGTCTTCCCTTGCTCCTCGGTGTATATCAACTGATGGGACAGACAGGAGAGGCGCAGAAGGTGATGGCTGAGTATTTGCGTATGGTAGATGAACACACGCGCAGACTTTTGCAAGATATTCGCTTGTTGGCAACGCTGGAAGAGACCGCTGCTTACGAGGCATTGCCGCCCGAGCAGCAGCCGAACTTTGTGCGGATGTTCTGGCAGCGCCGCGATCCCACGCCTGCTACGTCGAGCAATGAGCGTTTGGTGGAGCACTATCGTCGGGTGTTGTATGCGATGCAGCATTTTTCCACTGGGCAAAAGCCGTGGGACAGGCGTGGGGAGATTTATATTCGCTATGGAGAACCCGCACACAAGAGCCGCGCAGGCGATGTGCGCTATGAGATGGATCCCGATGTCGTGCGAGTTAAGGAGCGATTGTGGATGGGTTTGACTCCCGAGGCGCATAAAGAGATTATTGCGCGGATGGGCAGGTTGCGGACATCGACGCGGGATGTGCAATATCAGGGTGAAGATGCAGGAGATTTGATTGTTTCAGATTTTGAGTCTATTGATTACGAATTAAATCCCAATCGCACGTTTTTTGGCGGCGGTGCCGATCGCAATGATGGAAACTATTATGACGATGTTCAGGATTCGCACCGCGACCGCGATGCAGGTATGACCAATATTCGAGGTTTTCCCATTTTTCCCATTGATGGGGGTACGAACTGGGAGTACTGGATTTATCCCGATGTGGCAGGTGGTATTGAGGTTGTGTTTACGGCGTTAGATTCTCGCGGCGGGTTCGATTTTCCCGATATGCCGCAGGGGCGCGTGCTGTCAACTTTTAATCAGAGCCAGTGGACAGCAAAAAGACCCGATCGGGTGATGGCGCGGGCGGTGCGGCAACAATCTGAAATTTATCGGCCCGTAACAGATGGTTTAGAGTTTCACTTCGATGCGATAGATTTTCGCGGAGAGAATCCACGCAGCCGGTTAGAGGTCTATTACGGCGTGCCTTTGGTTGCTTTGATTGATTCGGGGCGAATAGAAGGTCGTGTTGAACGGGGTATTGCTCTTTTTGACAGTACATGGACACCGGTTTTTCGAAAGGTCGCCAGGCTGCCTTTTGCCGTGTCAGATGCTGCTGAGGTGGGTAGCGGAACACTATTGATTGATGAGTTGGCGCTCAATGTGCCGCCGGGCAAATATTTTTTGGGCGTGGAAGTGCATGATCGCACGCGCAATGCGATGGGGGCTTATACACGCGAGGTGGAGGTGGAGGTTTATGAGGGCGGTGAGTTGGGATTGAGCGATATAGAGATGGCCGGGTCGGTTGTGGAGGATGCTGCGGTGAAGGTCAAAGGTGGGCATAAGGTGGTGCCTATGCCATCCAAAACCTATGTGCCGGGACAACCCGTGACGATTTATTACGAGGTCTATGGGTTGACGTTCGACGAATTTGGTCAGACGCGTTACCAGATGGATTACAAAATTTCACCGCGCAAAGGTAAACCCCTTGTTGTGACGATTTTGCGCGCGGTTGGAACATTGTTGGGTATTGAGGAGAAGAAAGAGGTGACGATTTCTTACGAGCAGGTGGGTACGCGGGAAACGGAGTACAATTATCTGGAGATTGATGTGAGTGGGTCAGAAGCGGGGCACTATGAGATGGAGGTGACGGTAACGGATTTGAATACGGGTATGAAGGTGAACAAAGAGGTGATATTTTTTATTGGGAAATAAAAGAAATGTAATAGTATTTCAAAGTCTAAAAAAAACAATGTGTTATGAATTCTTACTTATGTGTCGCATAATTCGGCTCATAGGACTTGACAGAGTGTGGTAGGCTTGTTAAATTGGCAGTTGTTAAATTATCGCAATTTATTCAGAAGTTTATAATGAGAATTAACATCACAGACCGAAAGGAGGTGGCGCGTTTAAGCCCGTTTTTGCAACCACAGGGAGGGGTTTAAGAAGGAGGTGATGTTAAGGGCTTATTAGATAATATTTTGCAGGTGATATTGCTCCATTCAGATGGAGAAATTTTGTGGGAATAAGCCGAGTGAGCTTTTTCCTTATCTTTCCCAAAGCTGGAGGAAGAAACCAAAGGAGGAGTTTATGTACCGTTTGAGAGCTGGGTTTATAGCCTTGCTTGCCATTGCTCTGGGGTTTGGGCTGACGTATCAGGCCGATGCACAGACCACCACGGGTAAAATCTCGGGCAGCATCACGGATGCTGGTGGCGACCCCCTGCCCGGGGCCAACGTGGTAATTGTGGGCACCAGAATGGGTGCCACAGCAGATGTCAATGGCGATTACTTTATTATTCAGGTTTTGCCTGGTGTGTACGAAGTTCAGGCATCACTTGTGGGATATCACACGGTGAGTAAGACGGATGTGGTGGTGAGTATTGATCGCACCTCACCTGTGAATTTTTCTCTGACAGAATCGACCGTTGAATTGAGTGAGATTACAGTGGTGGCTGAGCGTCCGCCGGTTGAATTGGAAGTTTCTTACGCTCAGACAATTATGAAGGCAAGTGAAGTGCGCGAAGTGCCCACGGGTCCCCGTTTGCGCGATGCGTTTGCCACACAGGTAGGTGTGGATACCGATGACTGGGGTTTGACCATTCGCGGTGCCAGTGAAGAAGAGATGTTGTACACTATGGACGGTGTGGGTATGAAAGACAACCGCAATAACCGTCCGTATTCTTCTTTTAGCAAAACAAATCTGGCAGAAGTTCAGATTTTGACGGGTGGCTTTAGTGCTGAATATGGCGATGCGCGCAGTGGGGTTGTGAATATTGTGACCCGTGAGCCTCGTCAGTTTACGATTAGTGCTGATGCGCGTTACAATCCCGCTGGTCGCAAGCACTTTGGTCCCGATGTGTATAGCTCGGAGAATTGGTGGGATATCGGTCGCTTTGAGAGCGATGGTCCCACAGCAGATCGCAATGGCGATGGCGTACCTGATTTTAAGGGGTGGACACAGGAGTTTTCAGATCGCGGCGGTCCTGCAGGCGAATGGACCGCGGGGATTTTCGATCTTCCGATAACAACGGTTGCTCAGGCCAAAGGGATATGGGCCTGGCAGCATCGCAATTTTGAATTGGAAGGGAATGATGGTTTTAATGCCAATGCGGCGGATCGCGAGTCGGATTATCTCTACGATGTGACAGTTGGCACGCCGGTGATCAAGGATAAATTGTCGGTGATGTTGACCAATCAGCGCGAGCGCACGGCATATACTTACGATTTGTCCAAAACGTCGTATCGCGACAACCTGGCGCAGGCCAAATTGACGTTTACACCAACAGCCACGACAAAGTTGTCTTTAGGGTATTTGCGCGGCTGGGCAGATGGTACAAAAACTGGGGACTTTACAGGGACCTTTGTCAGATCGCAGGTGGAAGCTTCGCGCCGTTTTGACGATGTTCAGATGTTTGCGCCGGGGTCTCAAGCCAATCAAGAGACCATTGACCGCAATTATTATACTATGAACTGGTCGCATACATTGTCGCCCAGGACATTTTACAATCTTACTGCGCGTTATGGCAGAACGGATTGGGAAGCCACATGGCAGAAACCTCAAGCCGTGGGTATTCCCGCAGCAGCGGTTTATCCGGATGGTCGGGTTGAAGAGATTACCGAATCCGGCGTTGCATCCGCGCAATCAGCAGGTGCTGTGATTCTGGATGAAGCGCCTGTGGGTTGGAACTATGCCAACCGCCGCGTCGATATTCTGGGTGTTTACCGTTTGCGCGGTGGCGGTGGTGCCAGCCGTTCAGCGGACTGGTCTTATATCAAAGAGACGGATATAACTTTTGATATTACCAGTCAGATGACGCCACATCACCAGGTCAAAGCCGGTATTCAGGCGCATACATTCTTTCTGCGTGAATATCGCGGTTATACCTCCACGCTGCCAGACCGCCCCGAAGGTTGGGAAAGCGACAATCCGGCAGATATCGTGGCGACACAAACAGCCAACTTGCACAATTATTGGGTGAAGACGCCGTGGTATGGCGGTTTCTTCGTGCAAGATCGCATGGAGTATCGCCAGATCGTGGTGAATGCGGGGCTGAGGCTGGATTTTCACCGTCCGGACAAGTGGTTTGATCTCGTAGGACAGCCGCATGCAGAATACCTGGGATCGAATGCCGAATTGTTATACCAAAACCGACGCTCGGTTCGCGCGCCGACCAAGTGGGAGTGGAGTCCGCGGTTTGGCGTGTCTCATCCAACGACAGCGACTTCCAAGCTCTATTTTAACTACGGTCACTTCTATCAGGTGCCGACGACAGTGGAACTCTACCGCGCGCAGTCCGGTGCGGGTGAGCCATTGGAGAACTTTGGGAATCCGTGGGTAGAAATGCCACAGACCATCGCTTATGAGCTTGGTTTTGAGAAGAGTTTTGAAGGTACATATCTGGCTTCGGGCACGGTGTATTTTAAGGACATCGACAGAGAACTCGAACCGAGTACGAGTTATTATCCCGAAAACAGTACTGGCAGGCGCACGCGGTGGACAACCCAGGGACGGATCAAGGATGTGCGCGGTTATGAGCTTGCGTTTAAGAAATCGCGCGGTCAGTTCTTGACGGGTTTTATTTCTTATGATTACCGCCAGGAGCGCAGCAAGCGGATTGGGTGGGACCGCATCTATGACCAGAATACGGTTTCCACGCCTTCCCGCCTGATTATTGAAGGTAGTGCCAATGCCGCCAATCCACAATTTAAGCCGCGTCCAATCTGGAAGTTGGGTTTGAACTTCCGCACGCCGCTGGATTACGGCGCCGAACAGCGCATGTTGAAGGGCGGTTGGGAAGCCAATTTGTTCTTCCGCCGAGAAGGCGGTTGGTGGATGAATCACAATCCGACTAATGATTCTGCGCTGCAGAATGTGTTGAATGTGCAGTGGACAGATAGCAACATGGCAGATCTGCGGATTTCAAAAGCCTTTGATACTGCGGGCGCGCCGCTGTTGTATTTGGAGATTCACAATATTTTCAATTTCAAGAACTTCAACAATCTGCGCGACTACGATGGCGAGGTCTGGGACTATCCAGGCACAAATGACGATGCCAAAGCCGACGCGTATATGGAGCGGCTCGGCTGGACTGTTGATGCCAGCGGCAAACTACAGGAAGGTAGCCGTCCGGGTTCCGATGTCGATCTGGACAATTTCCAGGAAACGCGCCGTCCTTATATCGTCTATCTGGACCGTCGAGACATCACATTTGGTTTGCGATTCTCGTTCTGACCTTTTCATCTCTGCCCTCTCCTGTGAGTGGGAGAGGGCGAGAGATGACCGCAGTTTGAATTGTAGATATTTTTCAAGGAGTATAAACTTATGAAACGTTTTGTATTTGTGCTGATGGCTATTCTGATGGCTGGCAGTGCTTATGCACAGGGCCACGAGATCGGCACCCTGTGGAGCTCGGGCCGTCTGATTTGGCCCGGCGGTCTCGAAACAGGTGACACCGATCCGGATATCGGGTATCGCATTGGCAATCCGGGTTTTGCGGTAGTGGGACTATATTCGTCGTTTAATGTGCCCAGCTATTACGAGGGCGGGCAACATCTGGTGAATACCACGCAAAGCCCCTGGTGCAATGACCTGCTCGATGACCTCGCCGATTTTTCGTCTTCGAGGTTGGGGGGCACACAGACGCGATTGAACAGACCCAATCCGAAGTTTTTCCGCATCAATCCGCCAACGTTGATTCAGGATGGCAAAGAGATATTGCGTACGAATTGGCGTTTGTTCCCCGAAGACGACGATGCCGTGCGGTCAGATTTAGGTGCTGATTTTATGATCAGTAGCACAATTGTAAACTCTGAAGGCTTGCGCATTGTGCGCGAGACGTATTCCTGGGCAAACCACGATGCCGACGATATGATCTTTGAAGTTACGACGATTACATATCCGGAAAATCCGTATGTGGTTGACCTCAGAGCGGGCGAACGCGGCATTGCTGCAAGCCCGGAAACGGCGCAGAAAAACTCGTCTTATGACAATTTCCACGTTGGGTTGAACTACTATTTGCAGCGCGGTGGTTCAGGTCCTGCTGGTGGCGCGCATATCACGATTAATCCCGAAGATGGAGGTCGTGCTTACGATGCTGGCTTGCTCGCTGGCGGTATATGGGATGAGGTGAATTACTGGGATGATGATGAAAAGCTGCTCTATATACACGACGGCGATGACAGCGATAAGCTGGGGTATCGTCCCGATGGCGATGACCGCGGCGAACCCGCGCCAGCAGTTGGCGATTTGCTCGATGGGGTACGCGATGCCAATATCAGTTCGGGCGAGTTTATGGAATCGCACTACAAAGGCCGCGTGTTTTTGCATGTGGATAAGACGCCTACCAATGATCCCAATGTGTTGAGCGAGAACTGGCTGGCTGACAATTCCAATCCCGAAAATGCACAGCCGCGCCATGTGCGCTGGGTGCCGGGTGAAGTGTGGACGAGTACGCGCACAGCAGACCGCAAGACCGTGTATGATTTTTATGTGCAGCCGAACTCGATCCGCCGCGACGACCGCATTGCGATTTCCGATCCCGACCGATCGGGGTATGTGACCACAGAACAGATCTATCAGTGGGTCACGACGTTTGGTCCCTGGGATTTGAGGCCCGGTCAGAGCATTCACATTGTGTCTGCAGTGATTGTCGCTGGTCCGTCTGAAGCGGAAAACAAGCGCGTGGGCAAGGCCTGGGCAGATGGCACGATTGGTTTTATGGAAAAAGAAGCTTTTCTCGACAGTGGTCTGGATTCGCTGAAGGCGACCGTGGCTGTTGCACGCGAGGCATGGGCAAATCGCACGGGCACGATGCCCCGATTGCCCGCTACGCCCAATTGGCCTGCTTCGGTGACGGTGACCTCTGGTCCCGATCTCAACGAGTTGAGTTGGGATGCGGTTTCTGGTGCGGCTCATTATAATGTGTATCGCTACGCGGGCCGTCATACAGAAGTGCCCGAACTGATCGGATCGCCAACAGGTACTACGTTTAACGATGAGACGGCTCTTCGCGGCACGAGATATTATTATTCCGTGACGGCCGTTGATGCCAATGGTCTGGAGAGCAGCCGGTTTGCCACGCGCACCGAAGCAGAAGGCGTGAGTCCCTTCCGCGGTCCTGCCAGTGATATTACTCAGGTTCGCATTGTGCCCAATCCCTATCAGGTGCAGGGCGGGCAACTCAATGATGGGGGTTTTAACTATCAGGGACAGCCCAATAAGCTGCAGTTTGTGAATCTGCCGGGACAGGCGGTTATCCATATTTTCACCATTACCGGTGATCTCGTGACGCGTATTGACCACACTTCTGGCTCTGGCGACGAGTCGTGGGATCTGATGACTTCGGATAACAACCAGTTCCTGGTGAGCGGGATTTACTTTGCTCACATCGAAGATACGGCAACTGGTGCCAAGCACATCGAACGCTTTGTCGTGGTCAGATAGAGAGCTTTTAGCAGTCAGCAGCTATGGTTGACTTGCTTTTGATCAAGGAGATAAGTTGTGAAATACACAAAACTGGCCCTCATGATGCTCGCGTTGTTTTTCGGGCTTCTGGCCACAACAACACAAGCGCAACTGCGTGTGCCAGATAAAATTTTGCCAGAGAATCACGAAGAGAACAATCCCATATTTATCAAAGTTGCTCAGGCTGGCTTTACATTTTTGAAGCTGCCGACCAATGCGCGTTCAGCAGCCCTTGCAGGTGCAGGTACAGGCATGATCGGCTCATCAGCTGGTGTGTTTACCAATCCCGCAACGCTGGCGTTTTTCGATGGTCGCGAAGCATTCTTCACTTATGTTTCATGGATTGCTGATACCAAAAGCCAGGTTGCTGGTGCTGCTTTCAATATTCCAGGCCGCGGTACCTTTGGTTTGGGGTTTGTGACTTATGATGCCGGTACTTTCAATGGCACAGCCATTGATCCTAGTCCTGCAGGTGCGGGTTTTACAGAGACGGGAACGTTTACTACGTCGAATTACGCGCTTTCTGCGGCTTATGGTATGAAGATTACAGATCGTTTTTCAGTGGGTGCCAACATAAAGATTGCCAGTCAAAATTTAGGTAGTGGTAGTGTGTTGATTGGTGGCAACCGTACAACTGTCGATAACTCAAAGACAGCATTTGCCGTGGATCTGGGCACGTATTTCAATACGGGTTTCCGCAATACAATTCTGGCGATGACGGTGCAAAATTACAGCTTTGAGCAGACCTATCAGCGCGAGGCATTTGAGTTGCCGCGCAATATTCGTCTGGGGATGCTGGTGGATGTATTGTCACTGTCGGGTAGCATTCCGGTTCCCCATCACCTGAATCTGGCTTTTGATGTGACGAATCCCGTAGATTTTGACGAGCAGGTTCTGGTGGGGCTGGAATACACGTTTCAAGCAGCCGGTAGTCCAGTTGGCTTTTCTGGTCGTGCGGGGTATAAGACCAATCACGATACAGAAAGCTATGCTTTTGGCGGTGGTCTGAAGTATTTGACGGAAACCGGCAGGGGTGTTAAGCTCGATTATGCCTTTAAGGCATTTGACAGCGATTTCTTCTCTTCTGTACATGTGATTTCAGGGGCTGTTGATTTTTAACCTCTGATTTGAAGAAAAAATATAAACGGCGGAAAGATCTCGTATCCTTCCGCCGTTTTTTCATGGCTTGACAGGTGTGGGGGGAAGGGGTATTGTATTTGCCTTTGCCGGGGTTCTTCAGGAGAGAGATGTATGTTGAATACTTTCTCAATCGCGCTTTGCCTCTTTTTGGCGGTTACGCCCGCTTATGGCGCAACGGTGTTGCTCGAGGATGGTACGGTGTTGAAGGGTGAGATTGTGTCGGAATCGGAGGCAGATGTGGTGCTCAAGACGGCGATGGGCGAACTGCGGGTGGAAAAGTCGCTTATTAAAATGATAGAGCGGCCCTCGCGCAATATTACTGTGTTGCTCGAGGATGGTACGGTGTTGAAGGGTGAGATTGTGTCGGAATCAGAGGCAGAGGTGGTGGTCAAGACTTTGATCGGCGAGCTTCGGGTAGAGCGGGTACACATCAAAATTTTAGAGCGAGAGGACAATGTCGGGGAGGCTGAGGAACAGGTCGCTGGGGCAGAATTGCAGGCGAGTTTTGGGGAGTTTGAAGATCAGGTGGCGGGTTTGATTTTGGCAGAGGTGGCCAGTGCGGATACGGCGGCTTTTTACAAGGCGTTGGATCGGAAGAACAAGGGGCTGTTTTTGGCGCGGTTCTGGCAGGGGCGCAATCCGCTAATGTTGAAGTATTATTACGATTATCATTTTGGACGCCGCTATGTGACGGTGTCAGATGCGTATTTTGAGCGAGGAGATTTGATTCCGAAGAAGTATATCACGCGGGCGCAGGCTCCGGATGAGAAGCTGGTGAAGGAGGCTGCCCGTATTTGCGATCGGATGATGATTTTACACCCGAAAGATGTGGTGGCGATGTGCGCGCTGGGCTATCTTCGTCTGGAGCAAGACGAGGTGAAGGAGGCAGAGAAACTATTCTTAGAGGCGATTAAGAAGCAGAAGAAATTTGTGGAGGCGCGCAATGGGCGGGCGCTGGCGGCGTTGAAGATGCCGGGCCAGAAGTCGCGGGCACTGAGGTTGTTCCGCGAGGCCTGTGCGATGGATAAAGCATATCCGGCGGCACACTACAATCTGGGGATGTGCCATCTGGCGATGGTGGGGATGGATCGGGTGGATCTGGATTATTATTTTGGGAATGTGGTAGAGCTTTTTCCGGACCACTATGACGCGTATTTCAAGCTGGGTGTTTTTTACGAGTCGCTGCGCTATTACGACAAGGCGATGAAAGCGTATTCGCGACAGATAGCGGTGAACCCCGGCCATCCCATTACGCCTGCGCGTCTGGCTCATGTGGCGATGCGGTTGAAGAGTGTGGGGGAGGAGACCTATAGTCTGGACGACCTGAAGGCGATGGCAAAGACAAAGCCGAAGGAGTATTTGCCGCTTTTGGCCGAGATGTATATTGAGCGGGAGGATTTTGTCCAGGCACAGGCTACTTTTGGGCGTTATTTTCAGTTTTTGGATCCGACAGAACGGGGGTATTATCAGGATCTGTCGCTGGTGGCTCCTGCCGAGGTTCTTTCCAAAATTCAGGGAGCTTTTGGTCGGTCGCTAACACGGCTTCGAGATGTTTTCTGGTTGGAGCAGGATCCCACACCGACGACACAGGTGAACGAGCGCCGTGTTGAGCATTATCGGCGGGTGCATTTTGCGCGTTCAAATTTTGCCGAGGGTCTGGAAGAGTGGCACGGTCGGGGATGGGACCGGCGGGGCGATGTGTACATTCGGCTGGGGCACCCGGATCATCAGAGTTGGTCGGATTATCTGGTGTTTGAGACAGATGAAAAAGTCGCAAAGGTGAAGAATCGCCTGAATATGATGGCTGCAAATGCTCTGGAAGAAGTGTCGCCGAGTAAGCATGTACACGGGCAGTCGAGTTCGTCGTATGGATATGGAGTTGGAGCTGAGACAGCTGAGTTGCGGGGGGTGCCGACTTTCCCGATACCGCGCAGGCGCAGTGTGATGCTAGATGGGTCTGAGCTGGGTTATAAGTGGGAGTCGTGGATTTATGCCGA
Organism: Candidatus Latescibacterota bacterium; assembly: GCA_021295695.1. Classification (GTDB taxonomy): domain Bacteria; phylum Latescibacterota; class UBA2968; order UBA2968; family UBA2968; genus VXRD01. The sequence goes on along the minus strand of JAGWBW010000016.1, from coordinate 5,538 downwards.
GGTCGGCGGGGGGATTGAGATTACGTTTTTGGATCCGACGGGTAGCGGTTTTTTTGATTTCGCGCCTATTCCGCCGAATTCGCCCAACCAGGCACTGTGGTCGCGGATGGCTCCCGAGACGATTGTGGCGCGGGTTGTGTCCCATACGCCTTCGGTTTATATGCATGATTACGGGGGCGATCCTCTGGATCTTTATATGTACACGGCAAATTTCCGTGAATCTGAGCGAGAGACGGCTATGGAGGCGTATATGGGTGTGCCGATGGCCGCTTTGACGCCGTCGGGAAATTCACAGGTGATGCTGGATCGAGACGTGGTGGTCTATGATCGGTCGCTGAGGCCGGTTTTTCGGGATAGTGTGCGGGTGGCTGAGGCGATAAGTGGGCAGGCGGAGAAGGGGACGCTGATGGTGGATCAGGTGCGTGCGGCACTGTCTCCTGGGCAGTATTTCCTGGCTACTCAGGTGCGCGATCCGATAAGCCGAAAAATTCAGGCGCATAAGACGTATGTCACAGTTCAATCTTTCCGCGGTGAGGCTCTGGCGCTGAGCGATCTGGAATTGGCGGGGCAGATTATCGAGGTGGGAGAGCAGGTAGGAAAATTCCAAAAGGGGGATTTGCGGGTGGTGCCCCTGCCGTCTAAGACTTTTGCAAAGTCGCAACCGGTTTATCTCTATTACGAGGTCTATAATTTGAGCCGGGATGCGTTTGGGCAAACCCGCTATCGCGTGGAATACAGGCTTAAGGGGGTACAGGGTACAGGTCTGATTCGGGGATTGGGACGGCTGTTGAGCCAAGCGCCACGGGCCGATGGGGTGCAGATTTCTTATGAGCATACCGGGACTGCGACATCGGAACCGCTTTATATTGCGCTGGATGTGCCCGAGAATAGCAAAGAGCAATTGGAGATCGAGGTGGTGGTGACGGATTTGAACAAGCCAAATACGCCCAGCGTGAGCAAGCAGGCGCGGTTTGTGCTGGGTGACTGAGGGGTTAATAGATGCGTTTAATGATGTGATATCCGGCTGGAGTTCTAACTGGTCCACCGATTTTTCCTGGTTCGATTTTCTTTACTGCCTGTTCAAATCCGGGCAAGAGCGTGCCGGGGAGGAATGCGCCGAGGTCGCCGCCCTGTCGCCCCGATGCAGTGTCGGTGGAATAGAGTTGTGCGAGTGCTTCAAATTTTGCGCCTGAGTCGAGTTGTTCGAGCACAAGCTGGGCGTCGGCTTCGGTTTTGACGAGGATGTGTTGGGCGCGCATTTCTCCGGCTTCGCGTGCTTCTATGCGCGTTTTGGTTTCTCGAAGATTTTCCTGGGCGAGGGCGTGATTGGGTTGGAGGCGGATGGCGGTTTGAAAGTGCTGGATGGCGTCTTCATACTGGCCCAATTCGAGGTACGCACTGCCCATGTTATTGTACGCATCGGCAAAATTGGGTTTGTAGCGGATGGCTTTTTCGTATTGTGGGATGGCGTCTCGATATCGATCTTCGTAAGTGTAGAGCAGGCCGAGGTTGTGGTACACGTCGGCGTATTCGGGTTTGAGTTTGAGAGCCTGCTGGTAGCTAACTTCGGCTTCTGTGCGATTGCCTGCCATGGTGTGGGCGGCGCCCAGGTTGTTGTGGATTTCGTGGTTTTCGGGATCGTATTGGAGGGCGCGCTGGTACGCGGCTATGGCGCTGTCGATTTGACTATACTCGACATAGGCGACGCCCAGGTTGAAGAGGGCTTCGGCAAAGTCGGGTTTGATGGCTATGGCTTTTTGATATTGTGCAATGGCATTGGCATATTGGCCTTTTCCAACATAGAGATACCCGAGGTTGTTGCGGGCGTCAAACGCGTCGGGACTCAGGGCGAGGATGGCTTTGTATTCTTCGATTGCGAGGTCAATTTTGCCTTCGTGGCGATATTTTTCGGCCTGTTCAAAGTGGATGCGGACCTGGCGTTCAGTGCAGCCAAAGAGCAGGATCAATAAGAAGTAAGAAGTGAGAAGTGTGAAGTGAGAAGTAAAAGGCAAGCGGGATGGGCGTAGCCTGTTTGTCTGAGTACGGGGTTTCCGTGCGGGCAGGCAAGGTAGGAAAGCGAATATGAAGGCGAATGATTTGAGCATAGATCAAAGATGTTACAAAATGCCGATTTCGCGCAAGACGCGCAATGTGTTGGGCAGGGGGTTTTGCCAGAGCCATGCGGTTTGAAGGTCGAACCCGGGTAAGATGTGGGATCGGAAGATACCGTCGGAGATGTCAGCGAGATGATATCTTCCCTGTTTCAGAATATGAAATTCGGCTTGTTCAAGAACGGGATCGATGAGCCAGTATTCGGGGATACCCGCCTGTTCATATTCGACAAATTTGTCTTCGCGGTCGCGTCCAATGCTTTCAGGAGAGACGATTTCGATTGCGATATCTGCCGGGCCGTCGAGATAGGTTTCTTTGAGGCGATGCAAATTTGTTGTGCTTATAAATAGCAGGTCGGGTTCTCGAACTGCGGAAGTTTCATCGAGGCGCATGGAGAAGGGCGCACTGATGGCGAGGCCCAAATTTTTGGTTTCTGAAAAGATTCGAAGAATGGCGGACAAAAAATCTGCAATTTGCTGGTGTTTGCGCGATGCTGGCGACATAATAATGACCTCTCCATCCACCCATTCAGCCCAAGTGTCTTCTTCACACCATGCCAAAAATTGCTCAATTGAGATGGGTTCTTTGGGTAGCGTTTTTTCTTTCGGGACTTGAATATCGATCAAAGCCATCACCTCCTATCTCGTGAATAAAAATAGCGTATTTTAGTTTTTTGGACAACTATTTATGAAACTCCATTTTTTGGGCGGTGCCGACGAGGTCGGTGCTTCCTGCACATTGATTGAGATTGAAGGGCGACGCCTTCTGGTGGATGCGGGTATTCGAATGGGGGCTGCACAGGGGTCGCAGTTGCCCAATTTTTCGGTGCTGGACGATGTGGGTATGCCCGATGAGGTGCTGATTACACACGCGCATACCGATCATACGGGTGCGTTGCCGGTGTTGGTGAGTAGCTTGCCGGCGGGTGTGAAGGTGTATTGTACGCCTGCAACACAGGCGATTGCACGGGTGTTGTTGTCAGATGCTGTGAAATTGATGGCGCAAGACCGGGATGGCGAGTTGCCTCTTTATCCGCCCGAGGCGGCCGATGCGGCATTGGGGCGCATGGTGGGTGTGCCGTGGCTTGCAACGGTGCCGATTTGCGATGGTGCATTGACCGCGACATGGATTCCCGCAGGGCATATTCTGGGTGCGGCGTTGATTTATATTGAGGGTGTGCGAGAAAGTGTTTTGATGACGGGCGATGTGTCGGTTGCCAATCAACTGACTATTCCGGGCATGGTTGTGCCGCAGTGTCGTCCCGATGTGATGGTGATGGAATCGACGTATGGCAATCGCCAGCACGCGGACCGCGCTCAGCAGGAGGCCGCGCTCGCATTGCGCGTGGCCGAGGTGATTGAAGCGGGCGGCAAGGTGTTGATTCCCGCTTTTGCCGTGGGGCGTTCTCAGGAGGTTATTCTGCTTTTGGCGCGGGCGATGCGGCGCAAGCAGATTCCGGAGTTTCCCGTGTTTGTCGATGGGATGGTGCGGTCGGTGAATGCGGTGTATTCGGCGTTTGGCGATGATCTCGCGCCAGCGGTGCGGCGCAGGGCAGAGCGCGATGAGGATATTTTTTATTCGGATGCTGTGGGGGCGGTGTCGTCACCTGCTGATCGCCGCCGGATTTTGTCGGGGCCGCCGTGTTGTATTGTGGCGTCTTCGGGGATGTTGATCGGGGGTGCGTCGAGTTATTATGCCGAGCGTTTGGCTGGCGATGCGGCGAATTTGATTGCTATAACGGGGTATCAGGATGAGGAGTCTCCTGGTCGCGCGCTGTTGAATCTGATGCAGGCAAAGGATCCCGAAGAGCGCGTGTTGATGTTGAATGGTCAGCGCGTGCGCGTATCGTGTCAGGTGGAGCCGTATTCGCTTTCGGCGCATGCAGATGGGGGTGAACTGACGGGGTTGGTTCAGAGGTTGAAACCGCGTACCTGTTTTCTCGTTCACGGCGATGCAGAGGCACGCGGCGCGCTGTCTTCGATGGTGGATGTGTATTTGCCAGAGGGCGTGCAGTTGCCGGAAAATGGTGGTGCGTATTCCGTGGAGGCAATGGGGGCGATGCGACAACGCGGCTATGGTCGGCGCGTTTCGCGGGCAGGTATTGCAGGCGGAAGACCGTTGAGCGATGATACGCTTCCCGAGGTGCATAATTATGTAAGGGAAACTGGCGCGACGGGGCCGTTTCGCGCGCAGGAATTGGCGGAGATGTGGTTTGGTACGGAGATGACGACGCCGTCAGAGGTGGAGGCTTTTCGGTTGTTGTTGTCGGTTTCACGGGAATTTTTTGAGCCGGATTATCGGCGCGCGTTTTTGTTTCATGTAAAAGAGGTGTCAGAAGCCTCCGGGCCGATGGAGATGAATGAAGCCCGCGCGTATATTATGTCGGTTTTTCCGCCCGAGGCGGGATTGTTTAAGTGCAGCGCGTATGTAGATGAGGGTGTGTATGAACTGGCTTTTTATTTTCCCGATGTGGTTCGAGAGAAGTATGGCGAGACGCTTGCCAAATTAGAGGATGAAACGGGCTGGTCGCTCAGGTTGCGGGAGACGCCGCATCAGGGGCAGCTTTTTGAAGAGGCGCGAGAGGCCGTGCCCGTGGGTGCAAGAATTTTGAAGGCACCTGCGCTGCATCTGGATCAAAAGGCGGTGATGTTGGCTGTTGACGCGGGGAGGGTGGATGCATGGGAACGGGTGAGCGATGATGCGGCAGCGGGTTTTAAGGCAAAGACGGGTTTTGATTTGATACTGGATTGGGCAGGGGGTGTAAAGACAGAAGTCGCGATGCCGAAGAAGAGAGCAGATGCATGGGAGATCAATAAAGCATACAGCGAGATCCGAAGGGCATTTGGGGATCAACCCCACGCGCCATCAAAAATGGGTCTGAAGAGCGGTTCGTATATTGAGGCGGCTTTTATTTCTCAACAGGTGGGTGAACGCTATCGGGAGGTGTTAGACGTGGTGGGAGAGAGGATCGGGTGGGAGATTCGGGTGCGTCCGTCTGCCAATCAAGATGAGATTGCCCGAGAAGCGCGTGCAATGACACCGGAAGAATGCGTCGTGCGCGGTGCGGCGAAAATTTATCTGAATGAGAATCGCGTGGTGGTGCCGGTGGCGATGGTGCCAGAGGATGCAGATACACGCACGACAGCGTTTGAGGAGAGTACGGGGTTTACAATTGAGTGGGAAGAGGGTAAGAATTAAAAATTAGGAATTGGGGGTAGGGCGGGCTGATAGATGAGGGCAGACTTCTCATTATATCTTTGTATGTGAACTGGCCTGAGAGACGGTCAGTTGTACCCCGTTCAGTGTCTTTGTGTGAGATTACATTATATCTCACTTTTACCAGGAGAAATAATATGAGTGAATTTCCAAGTCCGTTTGCAAGTCCGATGCCGGGGGTGCGTGTCGTGGAAGGCGCGCCGGCACTTT